>JBEKGV010000411.1:0-4965 GCA_050012615.1 Acetobacteraceae bacterium
GCCGCGTTGGCATTCACCCAGTCGACGACCGAGACAAGTCTACTGGTCAACGCGATGGTTTATGCGTTCTTTCAGGACATCGGAAACCTCGCGATGACGGTCTACACGCCCGAGGTTTATCCGGTACGCATTCGCGGCAAAGGCGCGGCGATCGCCATGGGTTGGGGCCGGTTTGGCGGCATGACGTCCCCCGTCGTCGCGGGCGTGTTGATCGGAAGCGGCAGCCTCATTCTGGTCTGGGGCATGATCGGAGCCATGATGTTCCTCGCGTCCGGACTGACCCTCGCACTGGCCTACGAGACGCGGGGCAATCTCGAGACGGTGTCGTCGCGGGTCGTCTAGCCGCAGACTCATGCCGTGGTTGGAGACGTGCCGAAGACTCAGTCATTTTGGGTTCGGAGCGGTGGGTCAGCCCCCGGTCGCGGCCGCCATCGCCGGCCCATACCCCGGCAGCACCCTCACATCCACCACAGCCACGGCACCTGCCCTCACCGCCGCCACCGCGTCGGCCAGCACCCCCGGCAGTCGGGCCGCACCTCCACCGGCCCGAACCCGACAGCGCCTTGTGCCTGTCCCATCGCCGCCAGATCGATGTCGGGGTCTGACAGCCGTTCGCGCGATAGAAAAGAACCCAGACCAACCGTCCGTCTCACAAATGTAGATGAGCCTTTTTCCTGGATTCACGCTATTGTAGGCATCATGTCGTCATCGAAAACGCCGGAAGCCTTCTCGCGCGTCGTGATCGACAGCCAGTTGCGCGACGCGAAGTGGACCCTGACGGACGGACGGTCGGTCAGGTACGAATATACGCTGCCTGATGGGACCCAGGCCGATTACGTGCTCTGCGATCGACACGGCCGCGCCCTGGCGGTGGTCGAGGCCAAGCGAATGGCGATTGACCCGCTCGGTGCCGAAAAGCAGGCCAAGGGTTATGCCACCCAACTTGGCGTGCCGTTCGTCTTCCTGGCCAATGGCCGTGAAATCTGGGTATGGGACCATGAACGCGAGGCGCACCCGCGCCAGGTCAAGACGTTCTTCAGTCAGGAGGACCTGGAACGTCGTGCGGCGGCTCGGGTAACCCGGCGCGATCTTATGTCGGTCCCGACCGACGTCCGGGTCGCCGGACGGGATTACCAACTCAAATGCATCGACATTCTTTGCCAGGAGGTCACCGCCGGACGCCGGAAACTGTTGGTGGAAATGGCAACGGGTGCCGGGAAAACCCGTACGGCGGCGGCTTTCATAAAGCGGCTGTTCGATGCGGGCGCGGTGACGCGGGTTCTGTTCCTGGTGGATCGCATCCCTCTCGCGAAGCAAACCGAGGACGCGTTCGCCCAACACGTCCCAGAACTGCCGGCGTATGTGCTGCGTGCCGGCCGCCGGTTCCAGGACGAAAAGCGAATCACGATCACCACGCTGCAAAGCATGGTGAACCAGTATGCCAACTATTCCTCGGGATATTTCGACCTCGTGGTCTCGGACGAGTGCCATCGTTCGATTTATGGAAAATGGTCGGGAGTGCTGAAGCATTTCGATGGGATTCAGCTCGGTTTGACGGCCACACCGTGCGTTGCGGCGCCAGAGGTACTGGCGAACCTGCCAGATGACGAGGACCGCGCTTTCATCAGGGATACGTTGCGATTTTTCGAGGTGTCACGGCCGACCTTCCGCTACACCTTGAAGCAGGCGATTCAGGAAGGCGTCCTCGTGCCATATCGTATCTACAAGGCGATGACAGTTAAAACCGCGGCGGAGGGTGGGTTCCCGATCCATCGGTCGGAACTCGACTGGTCTGCCATGAACGCAGAGACAAAAACGGAGCTGGAAGCACTGTTCGCCAAGGCCGATCCGATCATCGTCGACCCGAACGCGCTGGAGCGGAAATTTACCATTCCGGAGCGCAACCGAGCCATGGTTCGTGAATTTCGCGATGTGCTGGTGAATGGCTACACCGGGGTCGACCGCGTCCGTCGGTGGCCAGATGACGGGAAGACCATCGTATTCGCCGTCAACAAACGTCACGCCGCTACTCTGGCGCAGATGCTGGATGACGCGTTCGCTGACCAGAAACCGAACGCGGCGATTCGCTACGCTGATTATGTGGTCTCGGGGACGGACGCGAACGACGAAGATACAACCACCGGTATGGCCAAGATCGCTCGCTTCAAGAAGGAGGCGTACCCTCGTATCCTCGTGTCGGTCAACATGCTCGATACCGGGTTCGACTATCCCGAGGTCGTGAACCTGGTGATGGCCCGCTTCACGAGATCGGCCATCCTTTACCAGCAGATGCGCGGCCGCGGCACGCGCAGAGCCGACAGCATCCATAAGACCAGTTTCACCATCTTCGATTTCACCGGCGTCACTGACTATCACGGCGACAGTGAAGACTTGCCGGCCGATGGCGGCTTCGTCGTCACACAACTCAAGAGCAAGGACAAAGGCAAGCCGCGAGGGTTGCTCGTGCTGGATGTGAACGACCATATTGATCCGGCGAGTCGCGCCTGGATCACGCTCGACGAGGACGGCAACGAGCGCCGCACGCCCGAAGCCGACGCCAAAGCCGCCGAACTGGGCGCCCGGTTCGAGGCATGGATCTTGTCGCACCCGAGGCTCGATCCCACGCAGGAACGGTTGATGCGTATGCTGGGCGAGGTGATCAAGGCGAATGCCAACGAGATGGAGAGCGTCGAGCCCTGGCAATTTACCTTGCCCCCGTTCATTGGCATGGGCGGGCGCCGCATGGTGGAGGCGGCATTCGGCAACGATGTGCGGTTGAACGCGTACCTGCGTGATCTGAACCGGGTTGTATTCAAGAATCAGGAGCCGAAAATCGATCCAGTACTGTTCGGCCCCATTTTTCCTGACGACGTCGTCGACATCCTGAACGATCGGCCGACCGATCCGGGCCGCGACGTCGTCTTCTGATGTATCTTCTCGATACGAACGTCCTGTCCGAACTTCATCGGGAAAAGCCGGATGCCGTCCCTCTTGCCTGGTTTGAAAATATGGGCGCAAATGAGGCGTTCGTGAGCGTCCTGACGATCGGCGAACTGGTCAAAGGCGCCGAGCGCATCAAGGACTCGAGGCCCGTCCTGTATGGCAGTCTCGTTGCCTGGATTGAAGATCTCGAAGAAGCGTATCGCGAACGGACCTTGGCAATCACTCTCCCTATTTCCAGACGGTACGGTTTTCTCGCGCGCTCCAAGGCCGTGGAGCGGGAATGCGGGCAAATCGACATCCTGCTTGCCGCCACGGCGATCGAGCATGGACTGACGGTGGTGACCCGAAACGTGGCTCACTTCGAAAAATTGCAGGCGGATGTCGTCAATCCTTGGCTTCCGTCCGGTCCGGACGAGCCAGAACCGGAACTACCAAGCGGGTCAGGCTAAAATGCCATTTACTCCCGAGATGCGACGCGGCGTCGATCAAATCCGCGATTACCTCTATGGCGGCGGCTACCCGGACCCGGTCAGCAACGCCGAACAGCTTTCCTTTTTGTTCTTCTTCTACCTGGTGGAAGGGCTGGACCAGGACAACGAAGATCGCTCGCGGGCCACGAAGCGCACGTACGCGAGCATGTTCGCCGGGAAGCCCTGGACGTTGAGGAATCCGCTGAACGCGCCGGCGCCTGGCCAGATCACAGTTCCGCGCGACCGCTTCCGCTGGAGTGTCTGGGCCCGCGGCATGAGCGGTGCGGGGCTGGTTACGTTCGTCCGCGACGAGGTGTTTCCATTTTACCTTGAGGTAGCGGAACGGTCCGCCGTCAATTTCATGGATGGTGCTCGCCTGGTAATCGATGAGCCAACCGTTTTGGCTCAGGTGATCACGCTGATCGATCGGCTGCGTCTGGATGACGCTGATTCGGATACCAAGGGCGATCTGTTCGAGCACATTCTGAAGCAGATCAAGCAGGCGGGTGAACTTGGACAGTTTCGCACGCCGCGTCACATTATCCGCGCGATCGTTTCGATTTTGGACCCGAAGATTGGCGAGACAATCTATGATCCTGCGGCGGGCACGGCTGGGTTCCTGGTAGCGGCGTTCAACCATATCAGGCTGGCGAACTCGGCCCAGGTAGAAGAGGTGGAACAGGATGGGAAACGCCTTAAACGCGGGCACGGCGAGAAATTGACCGCCACGCAATGGAATGTGCTGAATAATACGACGTTTTACGGCAATGACGTGGACCCGAAGATGGTCCATCTCGCGACGATGAATTTGACGCTGCGTGGGTTGGCGAATGTGCGGATTCTGAAGCGCAACGTACTAACGACGACTCTGGAGCGGGATGAGAAAGCGGAACTTGGCTTGCCCTCCGACGGATACCGCGTGGTCCTGGCAAACCCGCCGTTCTCCGGCCGCGTAGACAAGGACAGGATCGTCGACGATGTGAAGGTTGGCACAACCACCGCGACCGAGCTTCTGTTTTTGAAATACATGATGGACAGCCTCGATGCCCGCGGTCGTTGCGGTCTGGTGGTGCCGGAGGGACTGCTGTTCGGGTCCACCGGCGCGCACAAGGAAATTCGCCGAGAGTTGCTGGAAAGTTATCGGGTGGAGGCTGTGCTTTCGCTGCCTGGCGGCGTGTTTCAGCCGTATTCTGGCGTAAAGACCTCAGCGCTCATCTTCGCGCGTGGTGGCGCTACCGAACGCGTACTGTTCCTACATGCCGACGAAGACGGTTTTAAGCTCGACGCCCAACATGACCAACCGATCGAGGCGGACGACCTGCCTTCTCTGGTGGACGCGTTTCGGAACCGGGAAGCCTTCTGGAGGAATTGGCGCGCGCGCGGCATGGTCGCCGAGTGGGGCAAGAAATGGTGGTTTGCCGATATCGAGGCAATCAGAGATCAGGGGTTTAACCTTTCGGCTGGGCGGTACAGACCAATAACCCAGGCGGCCACCGAGCATCGCGACCCCGTGGAACTGTTAGACGAGTTGCGGGGTATTGAGGCCGAGATT
>JBEKGV010000412.1:0-4958 GCA_050012615.1 Acetobacteraceae bacterium
GCCGTGGAAACTGACGTAGCCAAACTTACGCATTTCGAGGCGGCGGATGATAACATCATGGGTCCGTGTCCATTGCGAAAACACGACTGCCTTGGCCTCAGGCTCGGCAAACAAGTCCTCGAACAGCGCCGCCAATTCGTCAGCCTTGACGCCATGATCGGTTTCCTGGTCCAACAGATATGTGCTGTTGCACGACATGCGCATGTTCTGTAGCGCACAGGTTAGCCGCCGTTGGTCCTTGTCGGACAAGAATCTGGTTTTGCGCCAGCGCTGGACGATCCTCGCCACCACGTCGGCGTTTTCCTGATGATAGACCATCTGCATCTCGGTCATCGGCACTAGCAAATTCTGGTCGGTTCGGATGGGCAACTGCCTGAGCACCTCGGATTTGCGTCGGCGGATCATGACCGGCGCTAGCGTCTGGCCGATCTTTTCAAGCCCGGTATAGCCGGTGACGCGCCCGGCTTCGTCCTTGACCTGATGCTCGTGCAGCAGCTTCCAGGTTGGCCCCAACCGGTGCTGATCGACAAACTGGACGATGGAAATCAGTTCTTCCAGCTTGTTTTCCAACGGCGTCCCGGTAAGCACGATCGCATAGGAACTATCGATTCGCTTTAGGGCGCGTGCCGCGATGGTGTTCCAGTTTTTCACCCGTTGTGCTTCATCAACGATAACCAGTTCGGGCCCCCAGGCGGCGATCAGATCGAGATCAGGCTGGAGTTTCTCGTAATTCGTGATTTTGCAGAAATCGCCCAGCGCAAAGTCCTTCTGCCGCTGCGCCCGGCCGCCGTTGATGACACGTGCCGCGTCTTTTCCCTGTCGCCCGGAAAAACGCAGGATCTCGCTTTGCCACTGGTACTTGAGCGATGTGGGGCAGATCACCAATACTTTCGAGACGCCGAAATGCCGCGCCAGTATTTCGGTCGCGGCGATTGCCTGGATGGTCTTGCCCAGTCCCATATCGTCGCCGATGAGTGCGCGGCCTGCTCGTACCGCGAACAGCGCGCCCTCGGCCTGATAGGGATAGAGCGGCACCTTCAGAAGACCCAGCAGTCTGGGATCCGCGGCACCGCGTGGGAACAAATGTTCGAGCTTGGCCGCCCGCCGATCCGCGTCCCGCCTTCCCGCGACGAAATCGAGCGCATCGTCATAAGCACGGAATTCATGACCGCACTGCGACACCGTGGTCATGAAATGCTCCAACCCGCCAAGCCGCTCGTCCGGCAGCATCCCGTCGTGCTCGGCGTCGAACAAACCGGCGGCAGCCTCACTCACCGCCGGCGGGCAATCCGTTCCGGCACGAAAATGCACGGTGCGTTTGCCGTCATAGCGCAAATACAGCTCAGAAAACGCGGGCCGATAGCCACGCTTAAACGCGGTTTTGGCGCCGCGCTTTTTCTCCAGCCGGCCAAGCGTGAATTCGATGTGCTTGCAGGTGCCCAAATCGCTGGTGGCGTAATCAGGGCATGAACAAAAATTACGACCTGGGCCGATGCCTCGAATCGCCACGCGATAGCTGGATTTCGAAACCGGATTGCTGACCCGAAACTCACTGAAAAACGGTTCGCCGCCGAGATTTTCAAGCCCGAAGGCCTGCTCGCGGCCGAACTGGCGGCGCAGGCCGCGTTGCCAGTCCTCCGGCGCCAGGTCGGCCGGCGCCTGGGTGCGCGACAGCTTAGGTCCCTTGTTCGGCCCGGCCGCGGAATTCAGGTCGCGGTGGTTGGATTTCGTCGTGGTACGTTCCGTATAGGCAATATTGTCCACGAGGCATCACCCCATCTTATTGATCGCATGGCGGGAGTTCGCGCACGTCCATCATACGGGGTTCTGGAAAGTGGTTGTCGATGCCACCCTCGAGTCCCGAACCGAATCGGTCATTCTCGCCGCGGACGACGATACAGTGCTCCCTTGTGCTCCGCCAAATGTTAGTGAGCAGAAGGTCACGGCGGCCGCGGGACGGCAGCGAAACCATTTCGTATGTGCGCGTCGCCGACGCCAATGTCCTCCATCGTCATTTTGGCCGGCAGCCACCCTCGGTTGGCATCACCAGGGCACGGCCCGGTATCGGCATTGTCCGGAACAAGGTATCGAGCCGATCATCGTCGAAACCCTCGCACTTCCAGAAAGGTTTGGAGGCTTTAAAACCTCACTTCAAGCCGGAGTTGCACGACCACCGCATTGTGTCGGCGCGGATCAGTATTGGGGTGAATCACGTACTGGACATCCGGCTGTACCGCCAGCCATGAGGTGGCCTGCATGAGATGGCTGAGCTCAATGGCGGTTTCCGTACCATTCACTGGCGAACCCGCCTGCTGCTGACCCTCGATATAGTGGGACCCATTGCGCGCCATGGCCGTAGCCAGTCCAAGTTCGTCATCTGGTCTGCTCGGTATCAGACCGGACACGGTCAGTCCGGCACCCACATAGGTTCCAAAGCGGTCCACGAGCTGGTCGGAAACGCCAAGCTGAACGAATCCCGTGACACGCCGTGTCGGATCGTCGGCCTGCTGGAACAGCAAGTGGTCGAGCAGCAGGTATGCACCCTCTTCACCCTGGTGCCTCAGCGGGCCACCCGGCGGGCCGGTCGCATTGAGATCGCTGAAGCTGGCCGTGTAATACCAGGCGCCGACCGCTATCTTGTCGTCATAGGGCGGTGCGCCAGATTGCCGCCCGATCCGGAACCGACTTGAAAATGGGGAAGCGTTTGTCGCGTCGTGCGTCACGAACGCGGCCTCTCCGACCAGCAGCAGCCCGTTGCGCGGGTCAAAAGGGCCGTGCGATCCTGATACCGGATCGACCGGCGCACCGTCCAGAACAGCGAAGCGCACCACGGCGGGCGGGATTGGTTTGTACGCGAACCGGACGCCGAGCGAGGTATTGGGATAGATCGATGGCCCAGCGATACCGCTCAGGCCAAATTCTGGGCCAATGCCGAACGAGCTATTGAGGAAAAGGCTGGCCGAGCGGAGATGGTAGAACTCAGTATTCAGGTCATAGCGGCCGGCGAGTAAGGAAAAACGATCGTGGGGCGTATTATACTGCAGCCAGGCCTCGTATAGCCGGATCGTGGGTGCCCCTGCGATATTGAGAACGCGCTGGGCGTCACCGGAGAGCGAGCTGGGGTTACCGCCATTGATCCAGAGGCCATCCAACCATCCCGTCAACCCCGGGATGCCGGCGACTTTATCGCCGTCCAGCGCGAGTTGCACATGCAAGGATCCAGAATAGCTCGTGCCGCGTTTCGCACCCCCGGAAACGTTAGCGGCGGCGTCACTGTCGTAAATGACGGACGGGACAACCCCAGCCCGGACCAATAGCTCTTCGAAACCATTCGAATCTTCAGCCCGAGCGTAACCACTCACGAACGCCGCGCAAATCATCAGCAAGCCGCTTATACTGTTCACTTCAGCAACGATCTTAATTCCGCACATATCGGAGGAAGCTGGTCATCCCCTTCAGAAAAAACCGAGGAAATGACGAGAACGCTAGTACTGCATGAGCGGGCAATCGCGCAAGGCCACAAGGGATGAGTAGCCACGTCGGCTATCAGGTGATTTCAATGAAATCATTAGCGATATCACCTTAACTGAACCCCGGTAGTAGTGTCCGGAGCCAGCTATGATGTTACATAATGCTCAAGAATTCGCAGATAATTCGCACGCGTATAGGCACTCCGATCCCGGCTTCGTTGCCAGTTCATCATCCCGCGCATGTCGCCGAGCGAAGCAATTTCGCGCTCCTCCATCCACCTCTGCAAGCCGTCAACCAGCGCCATCATATATCCAATATCGAACCGTAACAATGCCGAGGTCGTCATCACGACATCGGCCCCGGCAAGCAGGTATTTCACGACGTCCGTCACCCCGGATACGCCACCGGAAGCCGCCAATGATGCCTTGATCCGCCCGGAAAGGATCGCGATCCAGAGCAGCGGCAGACGCGCCTCGTCGGGCGCGCTCAGTTCCAGCCGGTCGGTCAGTTTCATCTGCAAAAGATCGATGTCGGGCTCCAGCATGCGATTGAAGAGCACGAGCCCACCGGCGCCATGTTCCACAAGCGTCGCCGCCAAGTGACCGAGCGAACTGAGAAACGGGGTAAGTTTGATCGCCACGGGCAAGGTAATCGTTTCGCATACGGCTGTGACTATATCAGTATACCGGGCTTCCACATCGCGGCCCGATTCCATCAGATCGGTCGGGACGTGATACATGTTAAGTTCCAGCGCCGCCGCGCCGGCCTGCTCGATCAGGCGCGCATGATCGATCCATCCCGCGCGCGACGACCCGTTCAAACTGGCGATGACGGGGATCGAGAGTGCGTCTCTCGCGCGGCGCACCAATTCCAGATAGCGGTCCGGTCGTACCCCATACGGGCCACTGACCGCGGCCGGGAAGTAAGACGCGGCTTCGGGCGAACTTTCAGCATAGACATCCACGCGCGATGCCAGCGTATCCGCCTCGGCCTCGATCTGCTCCTGAAACAACGACGGCAGCACGATTGCGGCCGCCCCCGCGTCTTCCAGCCGGCGGAGATTATCAAGTTTGCTGTTCAATGGCGAAGCCGATGCCACCAGCGGGTTCTTAAGTTCGAGGCCAAGATACTTCGTCGCCAATAACATGATGAACTCCCGCGCGGTGCGCTATTCGCCAGGCACAAGAGCCGGCTTCTCGTGTTGTCGCACGGCACGATCCACCGGCGGCTGCACCGTTGCCGCCGGTTCTATCGCCTGGACCCGGGCATCGGGATGGAACCGGCTGCCATCGCGGCGCGCGAGTTCTTCGTATTGCCGGTATTTCTCGGTAACCGCCGCCTGCGCCATGGTGAGAAGCATGTCCGCCTCTTCCGGCCGCGAACTCGCGAGCGAACTGTAACGAAGCTCGTTGTAGGCATATTGCTTCAGCGGGATGCGCGGACGCGGCGAATCCAGGCGGAACGGATTTTCCCCAACGGTCCGCATC
>JBEKGV010000413.1:0-4919 GCA_050012615.1 Acetobacteraceae bacterium
ATCGTCCGCTTCACCGGCGGTACGGCCGACATAAACAGCCGCGCCCGGCAAGATGCGCAAGGAATCGGATTGTCTGCCGTACTTGTCGAGCCGCCCTTTCATGTCAGCATAGAATCGCTGCCCGGCGAGTTTCGTGTTGGTCACGGCGAACAGACAATCCGCGTGTTCCGCCGCGAGTTCACGGCCCTCTTCCGATTGCCCAGCGGAAAATAGCAGCGGATAACCTTGCGGGCAGCGCGCGACGTTCAATGGTCCCTTGACCTGAAAATGCTTTCCTTTGTGGTTGAGCACATGCACCCGCGCCGGATCGAGGAACCGGCCTGCTTCCTGGTCCTGAATGAACGCGTCCTCGGCCCAACTATCCCAGAGACCTTTGGCGACCTGCACGAATTCACGCGCGCGTTCATAGCGAACATCCCGTGCGACATGCTCCGTGCGGCTGAAGTTCAGCGAGTCATCAGGGTATGATGTCGTGACAATGTTCCAGCAGGCGCGTCCCTTGCTTAAATGATCGAGTGATGCGAAGCGTCGGGCCACCAAATACGGTTCGTCATATGTGGTTGTCGCCGTGGCGAGCAGGCCGATATGACGAGTGAACTGCGCGATCGCCGCCAGCAGCGTCACCGGCTCGAACACCGCTGGACGGTCCGACGGGCTGTTGGCGGCGAACAACGTTGGCTTGTCCATCTGACGCACCGCGTTGCCGTCCGCCAGGAACAGCAGATCGAACTTGCCGCGTTCGGCTGCTCGCGCGGTTTCGATCGCGTGATCGAGGTTCATCACGTTGTCGGTCCACGCGTCCCGATGCCGCCAGCCGCCGAGATGACCCCCTAATCCAAGCAGGCCGGTCATCAGGTTCATCATGGGCCATCTCCGTGAGGGTAACGTGTCAGTCTTGGACGGCTTCCCTCAGGCACCTTAAATTTCACCCGACGCTATCAGCCTCCACCCGCTGGAGCAAGGCGGGCGCACGTCGCGCACGCGGATACCGTTCCGCTTGCAACCGGCGAAGGCCAGGATCAGAGCATTACATTAACGGGTCAAAAGGCTTATTTGCCGAACAAGGATTATTCGTTTCGTCGATCGGTGCGTGACGATACCATGAAATGTTTTGCCAGCCTCCAGCCCGACATCGACATTGTCTCGCCGCAAAGGTCGAGCATCCTGTTACGCCTGCAAAACACGCTGCGTCTGAATCCCCAAACCCTCAACGCTCAATCGCACCACATCCCCGGGTTCCAGGTACACCGGATGCGGCTTCATCCCCAGTGCCACGCCGGGCGGTGTGCCGGTCGCGATCACGTCTCCCGCATGCAGCGTAATGAAATGGCTGACATAGCTCACCAGTTGCTTTACCCCGAAAACCATCGTCCTCGTGCTGCCGTTCTGCATCCTCTTCCCGTTCACCTCGGTCCAAAGTGAGAGATTCTGCGGATCTGGCACCTCGTCCTTTGTCACCATCCACGGCCCGGTCGGCCCGAACGTGTCGCATCCTTTGCCCTTGTCCCAGGTACCGCCACGTTCCGCCTGAAACTCCCGCTCGGACACATCGTTACAAACGCAATAACCCGCGACGTAGTCCATCGAGTCAGCTTCGCTGACATAACGCGCAGTCGTTCCGATCACGATTCCAAGCTCGACCTCCCAATCGAGCTTCTTCGACTCCCGCGGCCGCAGCACATCGTCATTCGGGCCAGAGAAGGCGCCCAACGATTTAAGAAAGACGATGGGCTCTTTCGGAACCGCGGCACCGGTCTCCGCAGCGTGATCGGCGTAGTTCAGCCCGATGCATACGTAATTCACCGGACGCACCACGCAGGGACCGATTCGTGGATTGCCCTCGACCCGAGGCAGCGACGCCGGATCGATCCCCGCCAGCATCTTCAATGAGGGCGGCGACAGCGCGAAGCCGTCAATATCCCGCAGCACGCCCGTGAGACACCGGATCGCCCCATCGTTGTCCAGCATCGCGGGCTTCTCGGCCCGTGCCGGGCCATAGCGCAACAATTTCATGATCGTCCCCCAGAATTACAGTGTCAGCCCGCCGTCGATCACAACGGCGTGGCCGGTGATGAATTGTGCCGCATCCGAGGCCAGATAAACAGCCAGCGCGGCGATTTCCTCCGGCGTACCCAGGCGCCCCATCGGCTGACGAGCCACGAATGCCGCCCGTGCCGCCTCAACCGAGCCCGTCGCTGCCGCGTTCACCGCGATCCGCTCATCCAGGCTCGGCGTTTGCACCGTTCCTGGGCAGAGGCAGTTGGCTCGAATGCCACGAGTGACATAATCCGCCGCGACAGAGCGAGTCATCCCAATCACCGCCGCCTTGGTCGCCGAATAGACGAACCGCGATGGCACTCCCTTCAGGCTGGATGCGACCGACGCCATGTTCAGGATGACGCCATGCCCGCGGTCCAGCATTCCCGGCAGGAATGCGCGCATGGTGCGGAACATCGAGTGGCAATTGAGTTCGAAGGCGAAAGTCCATTCGTCGTCGGTCGCGTCCAAAATCGTTCCTTGGTGCACGAACCCGGCGCAATTGAACAGGATGTCGACTGCCCCCGCGTCGCGCGCCGCGCCCTCGATGTCGGCAGCGTGCAGAACGTTGAGCCTGGCGGACCGGAGGGAATCGGTGGCGAGGCCCCGCAGCTTGTCCTCATCGACGTCGGTGGCGATCACTTGTGCTCCCGCGGCGGCGAAGGCGAGTGCGGTGGCGCGGCCTATCCCCTGGCCGGCTGCGGTGACGAACGCGGTCTTTCCAGCGAGCGTGGCGGTCATGACGGTCTCCCCTTGCCGTGCGAGGTAAGCACGGTACCCATCGCTCTGCCGATGGGGAAACTTATTTCACGCGCAAACTAACCCGTGCCACACCGCCGTCGGCGTCAAGCACCGTCAATCGATAGAACCCCGGCGCGGGCGGAAGCCACGAAACCTCTCGCCGCGCGGGATCGGTCCCCAGAGGCGCGCCGTTCACCAGGAAGGTTAGCGGGCGTTGCCCACCCATGGCCCTCAACGTGACTGGTCCATCGCCGCTTACCACCGCGTCTGGGGGAGGGAATAGCAACCGTAATGCGCTCGACGATGAGGTCGAGGTGACAATGGCCGGCCTCAGCATGGCAGGGGCGGCGCGCGGCGAGGCGGGCAGTACCTCGAACACGCGCGCCAACAGCGGCAGTGCCAGACCTCGTCCGGTCGCGCCCGGGAGAGGTGTCCCATCCGGGCGTCCCACCCAGACGCCCACGACATGAGTGCGGTCGAACCCCAAAGCCCAGGAGTCGCGGCCTCCCCAACTTGTGCCGGTCTTCCAGGCGATGCCGGGGAGGCTGGAGTCCGGCAATGGTTGCGTCAACACCGACGCGATCGTTTCAGCAGCCCGGCTCTGCAGGAACGGCCCACCTCGCGCCGTCAGTTCCGGCAACAGTCTCGGGCCACCCGCCGAGCCATCGGTGGCGAGGGCCGCATACAAACCCGCCAGATCTCGCAGGGTGATTCCCGCACCTCCCAGCGCCAGAGGCAACGACGGCTCCGCGCCCGTCGGCAGATGCAGCGTGACCCCCGCCAGCCTGAGCCGCGCCGCGAACTGGGCGGGTCCGATCTGATCCAACAGAGCGACAGCGGGCAGGTTCAGCGAGCGCCGCAACGCCTCGCCCGCCGTCACGCCACCGGCAAATCCGCGATCGAAATCCTCGGGCGCATAGCTACCGAAGTGGTGCGGAAGGTCCTCGAGGCGGGTTTCTGGACCTGCGATCCCTTCCTCAAACGCCATCGCATAGATGAACGGCTTCATCGCCGACCCGGGAGACCGCACGGCACGCGTCAGATCCAAAGCTCCGGCCCGAGCCTCACTGACTCCTTCGCCGCCGGAAACGATCGCGCGAATTTGGCGCGTATCCGCGTCGATGACCAACAGCGCCAGAGAGGCTCGCTCGGGCAACCGGCGAAGTTGCTCCGACGCCAGCCGCTCAAGGGCGGATTGCAATGGCAGATCGAGCGTTGTCGTCACCCGCGCCGGTCCGGCCAGTCCTGCTACCGCCTGGCGCGCGAGACGCGGCAGCGGCACCCGCGACCGCGGAACATCACCGCCATCCGCAAAGAGGATGCGATCTCGGATAGCGCGCGCCGCGTCAGGGTGACGATCTGGACGCAACGCCTCTGGTCGTCTCGGAATACCCACCAGCAGCGCCGATTGGGCCGCGTCCAGGTTCCGGGGCGACGAGCCGAACCATGCCATCGACCCTGCACGGACGCCCTCCAGGTTGCCTCCATACGGTGCCAGCGTCAGCCAGATGCCCAGAATTTCCCGCTTGGAAAAGTGCCATTCGAGCTGTAATGCGCGCGCGATCTCGATCAGTTTTGACCGGACTGTCCTCGGTCGCGGCTCCAGCAGCCGAGCTGCCTGCATGGTGAGTGTCGAGCCGCCGGCAACAATCCTGCCCGCGTGGACGTCCTGAAACGAAGCGCGCATCAGCGCCAGCGGGTTAACCCCGGGATGACGCCAGAACTGACGGTCCTCGGTCCTGACCAGCGTATCGAGCAACGCCGGCGCGACGTCTTCCGCCAAGGTGCGAAATCGCCAAATCCCTCCCGGCGCGGGAAACAGCGCGACGGTCCTGCCCTCACGATCGAGAACTTCGGTGCCAGTGGTGGCGAGGCGGCTCAGATTTGGCGGGAACAACCAATCGAGCGTCAGCGCGGTCGCCAATAGTGCGACGACCGCGAGAGCACCACATATCAGTGGGCGCGAGATCGCGGTGCGCATTCCCACTCTCAGCCCTTCACTCCGCCGTCAGAACATTGATGCGCGTTGCCGTTTGGCGAGCGAATACCCCGGGCCGGTACATATCGCTCACCTCCGCGCCAGGAAGTTCGAACGCGCCAGGAGTGACAGCGCGCAGCCGCACCGCCACCCGGAAGCCGGG
>JBEKGV010000414.1:0-4918 GCA_050012615.1 Acetobacteraceae bacterium
AGGTTTTGTCGTGGTCGGGCGAAACCGCGTTACCGCCACCGATCCGCGGTTCTCGTGGCGGAACGATCGCGACCGACCGGAAATTGTCGGATTTCGCTCGCCTCACAGGCCGCGCCTCGACCGTTGAAGCCGACTCCGACAAGTTAATTCGCCGTCTCGTCGGGCCGTTCATCGTGCCGGAACGAGATTCCCGGCAAGACGTATTGGTCGCTCGCGTTGACGAAGCGTTATCGAGCGCCATGCGCCGGGTACTGCATCATCCGCACTTCCAGACTGTCGAAGCGCTTTGGCGCGGTCTGGAGTTCCTGGTTCGCCGGATCGAAACCAGTTCCCGGTTGCAGATTGTCATCTACGATATCTCGGCGGAGGAACTGGCCGCCGATCTCGCGGCCGGCGACAATCTGGATGAGTCGGGGCTGTATTCCCTGCTCGTCGAACAGCCGGCCGGGGACGCCAACCAAGGACCGCTATCTGTCATCGCGGGACTGTACCAGTTCGAAGTGACGCCGCCGCACGCGGAATTGCTCGGCCGTCTGGCACAGCTCGCGGGTGCGGCAGGGGCACCGTTCGTTGGCAGCGCGGGTCCGGATTTCCTTATGACGCCGGTCAAGGACTGGCATCCGCTGATCGTCCAGGCATGGGACGCGCTGCGGGCGCTGCCGGCCAGCGCCTATCTCGGGCTTGCGACACCACGGTTCCTGTTGCGCTTACCTTATGGGAAACGAACGGATCCGATCGACTCCTTCGCGTTCGAGGAGTTCACACGCCAGGCCGGCCTGTCCGGAATGCTTTGGGGCCACCCGGCGGTGCTGGTCGCCAATCTCCTCGCCGAAACCTGGCTGCGCGACTCAAAGAGCATGAAAATCGGCAGCATCGCGACGGTGGCCGACCTTCCGGTCTATGTCTATCACGACACGGACGGTGAGCAGATCGCGATGCCTTGCGCGGAGCGGATGTACAGCGAACGCCAGGCCGTGCAGGTGTCCGGCACGGGGATCAATCCCGTGCTGTCCATTCGCGGCCGGCCCGAAGTCCGCCTGGGTGGTTTCGCCTCTCTGTGCGGCGGAACATTATCTGGGCGGTGGGCTCCGGTCGATCTAAAACCCGCTCCCGCTCCTCCGGCTCCGCCTCCGGTGGTTCCTGAGCCGGCGGCGTTGGCCACACCGCCGCCCTCCGCGCCGGCCGAACCGTCTGCCGGGCCCGCCGAAGCAACCCAGGCCGAGGTCGCAACTCCGCCGGCAGCCGGCGACGTCGATCTGGACAGCTTGCTGGCCAGTCTCGACACGACCGGTTCGACCACGGAAGCGGCGGCACCCGAACCCGCCCTGGCGGATGATGACCTCGATGCGCTGTTGGCCAGCCTGAACGTGAAACCACCGCCGCCGGATGAGAATGAAACCGAGGCTGATCTGGATGCCTTGCTCGCGTCGCTGAAATAGACGGTGCCTGATACCAGTGGCCGTGAGGGTCGACGCAGGTGTCGCGGCCGGGCTCGTCTGTCGCCGCAAGTGCTTGAAATAATGGCCGGGTCAAGCCCCATAGGCGCTAAGTTAAGGCCGATGCACGCCGCTTTTCTCGTCATGGCCTCCCCCGACTTGATCGGGGGATCTCCCGGCCATCTGTAGATGCACGTGCGGCGATTGATGTCCGGGAGATCCCCCGATCAAGTCGGGGGAGGCCATGACGCGTAAATTGAGGTGCGGGCCTCTTAACTTAGCGCCTGTGGGGTCAAGCCCGGCCGTGACGCATGAATTGAGGTGCAGCCCCTTAAGTCAGCGCTTGTGGGGTCAGGCCCAGCGATGAGGTCTAAGCGGTCCCGATACGTATATCGAACCGTTCGTCTTTGATACCGGCATCAGGATCGATCTCAGCGGTCACGGCCTCGCGGACGATGCGCGAGAGTGCCACTCCAAGTCTGGCAAGTTCCGATTCAACCAGGCTGTAACGTAAATTCGTTAGATCGTTCATAGTTTGGGTTTGGCCGGGCTGGGTATAGCTGATCAGGAACACGCGAGCGCCGGCAGCCTCCGCGGCCGCGACGGCAATCGCGCGAATTGTGTCGAGAGCGTCATCATTCAGGAGTGCCGACCATTGGCCGAACAGTATGCTTTGCCCAAGCTGAGTTCCCCGAAGCCGTTTCATGATCCCCGGATGGATCATCCAGGGCGTACGGCCTTGGTTATCCCCCCACCCTTCCCGGCGCCATAAGTCATTGACATCCACCTCTGATTCGCATGTGATAATGTCTATGCCAATGCCCTGCGGCAGCGTGTTGACAAGGAGGTCGTCGATGTATCGCTCTCCTCGGACAAGCCATGCTCGACCATTGTATTCTACCAGGATGATATCAGACACGATTTCCCCCTCGGCTCAGAGTTCATTCCTACTGTTGGGCTGGCGCGTATCGAGTGTTTCGCCGGTGCCATGCGATTGATTTTGACCATCGCGGCGGGTGGCACGTCGCTGCCGGACCGCGACAGAAAGCGTAGCCTTTTGTCGTCAGGGCCGCAGGGAAGCCTATCAATTGGCCGTAGTCCTGACAATGACTGGGTTTTGCGGGAAGGAACCATAAGCCGATCGCACTGCCTGGTCGCGTTCGCGGATGGATGCTTCACACTCACCGACCGCAGCACCAACGGGCTGTTCATCAACGACGCGCCAACCCAGCGCAACGCCCCGGTGACCCTGAACGAGGGCGATACGATCGCTCTGGGCAATTATCTCATAGCGGTAACAGTGACCGATGATCCGCCCGCCGTCGAGCCACGCCGTGGAGGGTCTGCCGCGGGCCGGACCAGCGAGGGTACCGGTCGAGTGGCCAATGGCGGGGACGGCCGCGGTCCGCTGGATGCCGATCCGCTCGTGGATCCGCCCCGCCTTCCCGCCAATCCATCGCCGTTCCGGCCGCCGCCCCATGTCGTGTCTCAACGACGTGGCACTGACCCGTTCGAAACGACGAGTAGGCCACCCGGCGGTTCGAAAGACTTCGCCAAGGATCCGTTCGACGACCGTCTCGCCGGCGCGAGGCCGTCGGCCGACTGGCACGGACTTCCCCAACCGGATCACGCTCCCGCGACGGCCGAGGCAATCGCTCCCCCACGCGTTATTTCCTCCCGGAAAATTGATTTCGATGCGATCATCGGCGACGTGCCGGGAGCGTCGAAGATCGCTCCTCGATCGTCGCTGGTTGATCCGCCGCCGGTTGGGCCGCCGCCGGTTGAGCCATTGGATCCCTTCCGCGACATGGAGCCGCCGGCCGGACGCGCGGCAAGATCGTCAGAGCAACAGCGGCGCGACACTTCGCGCGACCAACCGCCGGAGACGCCCGCGACGGACGATTTTACGCGCGACGACGCATCTGTCGCGGAGCAAAAATTTGACAAGCGGAACGACCCGTTCGTCGATCGGTCGCCGGTGGTCGTGGCCAGGCCGCGAACCGTCCCGGGCGAGGAGCCGTCGCGCTTCGCGACACGTGGTGGTGACGCGGCCGAGCTCCCGGTTGGAGCCGCTCGGAGGGCGGAACCCGACGGATCTCGTGGGGACGCAGCTTCGGTATTCGCGGCATTCATTGATGGCGCCGGGATTTCGGCGAATGACATAGACGCCTCCGATCCGGTGGCGGCTATGCGTGGAGCCGGCAAAATTTTTCGCGCCATGACCGCGGGGCTTCAACAAGCTTTGAAATCCCGTGCCGTGGTCAAGCGGGATCTTGGGATCGATCAGACGATCCTTTCGGCGTCGGGCAACAACGCGCTGAAGTTCGCGGTCACGACCGATGACGCGGTCAGACTGCTGCTTACTCCCCGGGCCCCGGGGTACATGGAGCCGCTCTCCGCCGCCCGTGAGGCAGCGGACGACATTGAAGCGCACGAACTCGCCGTCATGGTGGGCATGCAACAGGCGCTGCTTTCGATGTTGCACCGGTTCGACCCGGACGAGTTGGAAAAGCGCCTGGCGGCCGGAGGGTTTGGCGGCTTGCTGCCCGCGGCCCGAAAGGCACGTTTCTGGGACGCTTTTCGGCAAAGTTATGCCGACCTCTCGCGAGAGGTCGAGGACGAGTTCCAGAATGTATTCGGCCGTCCGTTCGCGAAGGCCTACAACAGACAAGCCCGGAAGAAAAACTGATCGCCCAAGCGGCCCGCGCTCGCACCGGCCGCTCGCGGATGATAGTAGATTCTTTCCATCCGCCAGCGGACTGTTGCATACTGGCGGATCAGGGAGGGGGGCGAGGTGGCGATACGCTTGCGAAGTGCCAGGACCCGGTCCGCGGTCAACCGGGAGCTTCCGCGAGGTCTGGCGCTTGCCATGCTCCTGCTCGCGGCGAACTGTTCCGGTCCACCGCCTCCGCCGCCTCCTCCGCCACCGACGCTTGTCAAGGTGGAAGTGTCAGCCGCGATGAATGCCAATCTCACGCCCGAAGGCCAGGGCGCTCCGGTCGCCACCAAGGTTTACCAACTCGCATCAAAGTCAACCTTTGATGGAGCGGAATTTTTCGCCCTTTACAAGACGGACACCGCCACACTCGGACCGGACCTGATCAAGAAGGATGAATTCCTGCTCGTTCCCGGCGAGGCCAAATCACTCAGTTTCACGCCCGCCGACACGGTGAACGCGATTGGCATTTTCGCGGCCTACCGCGATTTTCAGAATGTCAAATGGCACGCGTCGGCTGATATTCCCGCGCACCAGACAACGACCCTCACCGTCACGGCCGACAGCACCGGCATTAAACTGGTCGCCAAATCCGAGAAGCCCGAGAAGCCCGCGAAGCCGTGACCAAAGATTGGGAAAACAAGGTCGTCTGGCAGGAAGGGTTGTTCCTTCAGCCGCAGCACCTGCAGCAGCAGGACCGTTACTTCGAACGCCTGATCAGGACCAGCACCGCCGGTTTGACGCCATTCGGTTATGGCCTGACCGA
>JBEKGV010000415.1:0-6222 GCA_050012615.1 Acetobacteraceae bacterium
CAGTAAGTACCGGCCTTGCCCGCTGCTGGTTAAGTACGTTGAGGCGGGGTGGCTGGGACGGAAGACCGGGCGGGGTTTTTACGACTATTCGCAGACGCCGCCGCGACCGACGCGTTGAGGCGATAGTCCCTCCTTCATTTGTCACCGTGCCCGGTGCCGAGGCCGTGCAAAACGACGACAACTGATGGCGCGACCTTGGCGAGGCGGCAGGCCGACGCCCATGCGGCGCGCCCCCCTTTTTCTCTGAAATCCCCGCTCCTGTGCTATAGAGGTCACGAGGGAGCATGCTGGCGATGTTCGCGAACGATCCCATTCTCGTCCGCTTCCGCGGGGCGCTGGATGAGATGTACGGAAATCGACTCTACCGCGTCGTGCTGTTTGGCTCGCGCGCGCGAGGCGATGCGCGTCCTGATTCTGACTATGACATTGCCGTTTTCCTCAGATCACTCCCGGACCGATGGGCGGAGTTTGATCGGCTGGCGCAACTACGCGTGAAAATGATCGACGAAACCGGCGCGTTCTTCGATGTCAAACCTTACCCCGCCGCTTCTTTGGGGGAACGGACTCCGCTCATGCACGAGATCAGGCAGGACGGGCTGGATCTGTGAAGCCGGAAGCGGTCAGTTACCTCGAAAAGGCCCAGCCGCTACTTGGTGAAGCGGAAGCCATATTTGGTATTTATCTTAACGAGGCAGCAGGCCGGACCGCTTATCTGGCGGGATTTCATGCGGCACAAGCCTTCATCTTTGAACACACGGACAAGACACCCAAAACGCACAGCGGTGTTCATACGGAATTTCTCCGTCTTACAAAAGATGATCCGCGCCTTGATTCCGATCTGAGGGCTTATCTGTCGCAGAGCTATAACATTAAAGCCATTGCCGATTACGAAACCGGCCCTGGCTCTAAGGTGTCTTCGGCACGAGCAACGGCAACGATTGAAGGTGGCAAGCGCTTCGTGGCAAGGATCGCCGAGTTGCTCACGAACGATCACGCCTGAAACTATCTGGTCCCATAAAACCGGTCGCCCGCATCCCCCAGTCCCGGCCGAATATACCCATGGTCATCCAGTTGCCGGTCGATCGCCGCGGCAAAGACCGCCACATCCGGATGGGCTTGCGTAAATGTCGCGATCCCCTCCGGCGCCGCCAACAGGCAGACAAATTTCATCGCCCCAACCCCCGCCTGCTTCAACCGAGCCGCCGCGGCGACAGCGGAATGCCCCGTCGCCAGCATCGGATCCACCAAGATGACCAACCGCTCCGCGATATCACTCGGCAGCTTCAGATAGTACTCCACCGGCATCAGACTGACCGGATCGCGATACAGCCCGATATGCCCGACCCGCGCCGAGGGCACCAAATCCAGCATACCGTCCAATATCCCGTTGCCGGGGTGCTTTATGGTTAGTTTACACTTCTTATTTCCTGTCAGTTGGTTAGGATCCCGCATGACCTCATAGGCCATCAGCAAACTGATTTCGCGGGCTACTTGCCGGAATTGCGCCGTCGAGGTGGTACGATCGCGCAACAGCGTCAGCTTGTGGCGCAGCAGCGGATGATCAGGCGTGGTCACATTGGCCATGTTCGTTCCCTCCCGCTCATGCCCGCCGGGCGGCAAGGACCCGAACGACCACGAGACTGCAGAGAATAACCGCGAATGAGAAAACTGTCGTGAGTGTCCCCAGGGCATAGAGAACCGGCGTGGTCACGCTGGTGGTCATGCCAAAGATCTCCAACGGCAGCGTGTTATCGCTGCCGGCGGTCAGCAGAGTGCGAGCGAACTCGTCATACGACAGCGTAAACCCGAACAGAGCGATCCCGATCACACTGGGCGCGATGATCGGCAGCACCACATGCCAAAAGGACTGCCAGGGAGTGGCGCCCTGGTCGCGCGCGGCTTCCTCCCATGCGCGATTGAAACGATTGAACACGGCGAACATGATCAGCAGGCCGAAGGGCAGCGTCCAGGTCAGTTGCGCTCCGAACGCGGAACTATACCAATCCGGATCGAGATTGAGTTCGTTGAACAGCAGCCCAACGCCCAGGCTGACCAGAATGGATGGAATGATGAGGCTGGCCACGGCCAGGGTGAACAGCGCACCGGAGCCTTTGAAGCGGCGGCGAAACGCCATGCCGGCGGCCAGGGACACGACAACCGTCGTGCACATCACCATGGTCGCCAGAGTGAACGACCGCATCAGCGAGCCGCCGAAATCGCCCACCGCCTGGGTTTCGAACAAGCGCCTGAACCAATGAAACGAAAAACCGTTCATCGGGAACGTCAGTCCCCCATCCGGCCCCTGGAAGGAAAGCACAAGGATCGTCAAGGTCGGCCCGTACAGGAACAAGATGAACAAGCCGAGTATGCTCAGCAGCACAAAGCGGCGGATCGTGGCCGCCATCACAGTTCCTTCCGGATGTCGACAATCCTGAGGATCGCCGCGATCATCGTCAGCACGACCGCCAGCAGCACCACCGCGTTGGCGCAGGCCGCCGGATACTGTAGCGACGCGATTTGATTGGCGATCATCAGGCCGACGGACGCGCTTTGTCCGCCGCTCATGAGCCGCACGGTGATGAAGTCGCCCATCACCATCGTCACCACGAAAATCGAACCGATGGCGAGGCCGGATTTCGACAGCGGCAGAATGACCTCGACCACCGTGCGCCACCAGCCGGCACCTCCGTCGAGTGCGGCCTCCAGCAACCGGCGATCGATCCGCATCATGGTGTTGAAGATCGGCGTGATCATGAACAGCACGTAGAGATGAGTGTAAGCCAGCACCACGGCGAAATCCGAGAATAGCAGGAACTCCAGCGGCTGATGGATCAATCCAAGTTTCAGCAGGGTGCTGTTCAACAAACCCTCACGACCCAGAAATGGTATCCAGGAGATCATGCGGATGATGTTGGAGGTCAGGAACGGAACGGTGCAGACCAGGAACAAGACCAACTGCGCCGTGCGGCTGCGAATTTCGAACGCCAGCACGTAGGCGATGGTAAAGCCCAGTACGGCCGTCACCACCCAGACAATCACGGTAAAGCGCAAGGTGTTGAGATAAGTGCGCCAGGTCACCGCTGAACCCAGCACGTCGGTATAGTTCGTGAACTCAAAGGCGGGAATGATCTGGACGCTGTTGTAGTCGAAGAAGCTGACGACCACGAGGGCGAACATCGGCAGCAGCAGAAATACGATCAGGACGGCCGCCAATGGCGCGGCCTGCAGGAAGGTCACGAACGGAACGAGATTGCGCGGCGCTCGGACCGCGCCCTGGTCAACGACCATGGGCGCGGGGTCATCTGCCATGTCCAACGATTCAGGCCGCGATGAACTCATTCCACTTTTGAACCATGTATCGGTCCTCGGTCATCACCGAGTTCCAGCAGGCGACCCGTCCCATCCGCTCATAAAAGGAGCCGCCATCGCGTACCGCGCCGGCCTTCTCCATCACTTTGCCTTCCGGGCTAAGGATGTCGTTTTGCGCCGGTTTGCCTTCGATCCAATAACCCCATTCGTCCGGCGACATGTTCTCCTTCGCGGTTTCGAGAACGGCACTGTAATAGCCCTGGCGGTTCAGATAAGCGCCGACCCAGCCGGACAGATACCAGTTGATGTATTCATAAGCCGCATCCAGCTCCAATCCGCTGAGGTGCTTCGCCATGCCGAGGCCTCCGGCCCAGGCGCGATAGCCTTCGGCGAGGGGCTGGTATTTGCAGGCGATGCCTTTGGACCGGACGGCCGCGACGGCGGGCGACCACATCGACTGGATGATGACCTCGCCGGAGGCCATGAGGTTGACGCTTTCGTCGAAGCTCTTCCAAAAGGCACGGAACTGTCCGGATTTCTTGGTGTCGATCAGGAAGGCGATGGTCTTGTCGATCTCGGGCTTCGTCATGTTCCCTTTGTCGGCGTATTTCAGCGTGCCGAGCGATTCCATGACCATCGCCGCATCCATGATGCCGATCGATGGGATGTTCATGATTGAAGCCTTGCCTTTGAACGCGGGGTCGACGAGATCCTTCCAATTGTTGATAGGGCGCCCAATCAGGTCAGGCCGAATGCCGAGCGTATCGGCGTTGTAGATGGTCGGGATCAACGTCATCCACCCGGTCTGGCCGGCGGCGAAGGTCTTGCCATTCGGCCCATCGACGAACCCCACGGAATACGGCGTCGTGCCCTGGGCTGGCTTGCTGTCAGGGGTCAGCTTTCCCTTGGTGAAGATTGGCACGATCTTGTCCACCAGCTTGATCTTCTTCGCGTCCATCGGCTGCATCACGCCAGTCGGGAAGACCTTCTTGATGGCGAAATACTCGATATCCGCGATGTCGTATGATTTCGGCTGGGTCACCGCCTTTTGCGTCACCGCGTCGGTGTCCAGCGCGGTCATCTCAAGCGTGAAACCCAGATCCTGCTTCACCTTTTCCGCGACCGCATTGAGGTTCGACACCCCGGTGCCGAACTGGCGCAGGGTCACGTTCTTGATGTTCTGCGCCCAAATGGTCGGGAATCCGGTGATGGCGCCGCTGCCTGCCGCCACGCCGGCGGCCGTGAGGACGGAACGGCGGCCGAACCGGGTCGATGAGTTTGGTGCCATTTGCCTGCCTTCTTACTTTGTTTGATCGACGAACAAGTTTGGCCCGTCGCGGCGTCTGGGGTGCACGACCCGTGCCATCAGGTCCGGGAGCGATTCGCGGCCCGGAGGGTCGAAAATGACCAATTCGCGGTCACTCGCCCGGCGATCGCAGGCGACGTTGCTTCATTGAATGGCATCGGACGGCTGGATATGTCAGGCCCCGCCGTTCACCTCGATCGTCGTGCAGGTCACGAAACTCGCGGCCTCACTGGCGAGGAAATCGACGACCGACGCGATCTCTTCGGGCTCACCGGCGCGGCCAAGCGCGCTGTTCAGAGCGCGTTGTTTGGAGACGTCCGGCACGCGCGCGCCCATCGCGGTATTGATCAGGCCCGGGGCGATGGCGTTCACGCGGATGTTGTGCTGGCCCAAACGCTTGCCGAGGCTTTTCGTCATGTTGATGACGGCGGCTTTCGAGGCCCCATACTCGACGACCGTGCTGCCGTTCACGCCCGCCATCGACGCGGTGGTGATGATCGAGCCACCTTGACCCGCGGCGACCAGCCGTCTCGCGACCCACTGCGAGGCGAAAAATGGCACGCGAACGTTAGCCGACAAGGTGACGTCGAATTGTTCCGGCAGAACGTCCAGCCAGTCCTTCTCCGGGTGGAACACGCCGGCGTTGTTGTAGAGAACGCGGATCAGTCCGTGTTCTTTCTCGATCGCCGTGAAGGTATGGTCGAGTTTGCCGAGATCGGTCAGGTCGCACTGGTAGTACGGCCAGTTGCCCTTGCTCTCGGCGCCGATATCGATGCCAACCGCCAGGAAGCCGGATTGCGTGAGCTTGCGGCAGGTAGCCTGCCCGATCAGGCCGTTGCTGCCGGTAATGACCGCCACTTTCGGCATCATGTTCCCTCCCTATGGGTTGGCGTCGCTGGTCACGCTACCTTGTGGCCGCCACAAGGCCAAATTCCCTGGGTAAGCTCCCCAGGCCAAACTCCTTGGGCAAATTCTTTGGGGCCACCAGGGTGGAAATTGTCGGCGACAAGCCGGGCCGCGCGCTGGCGCACTACGTAGTGGAGAAGGATAAGCCGCTGGTCACCTGGTTATAGGGCGGCAATCTGTTGACCATCCGCGCCTCCCGCGTCCGTGTCATGAGAGCCCCTCAAGATGCCGAACTCAATCAGGCACCGCCAAACGAACCGAGACCGGGCAGTGATCTGACAGCCGTTCCTTCCATTCCGGCTCCGTTTCGCGATAGGTAAGCACGCGCATACTGTTCGGCGTGACCCACTCCCGCGCGGTGCCCCCGATCAGGATGTGATCGATGAAAGACTCGTGACCCCAGCACGGGCTTGTGAAGCCCTCGGTAACGCGGGTCATATCGGCTGAGCCACTGAGTTTCCGGCTGAACGGGTCGTTCTTGTCCAGACCGCGGTTGAAATCGCCCAGTACCAGGAATGGCACGCCCTCATCGCGGCGTGCCGAGATCCATTGCGTGACAATATCGAACTGAGACATGAGCGTCACGCATACGGTTTGCGGGGAGCGGCCGAAACTGAGGTACTGGCAGCCTTGTTTCAGATGCACAGCCAGAACGCGAACCGGACCCGCCGGCGGCCGCAGTGTGATATCGACACCGCTGC
>JBEKGV010000416.1:0-4914 GCA_050012615.1 Acetobacteraceae bacterium
GCGGCGGCAGCGTGCTTTTGGATCAGCTGCCGATCCACGGCGACATAGGTTGGCAGATAAGCCAGGCCGTACGGCATGGCGATCCGCACCGTATCGACCTCGGCGCGCACGACCGTCGACGCCAGCAACAGCAGAGCGGCTGTCAGGAATGAGATGCAGCCGCGTGGACAGCGTGGCATGGCCACTGTTTTTCCTCCCTTTGAGTCCCGCCCATCTTGTGGGAACATCCGCCCCCTATGCAACGCCGCGCACCCTGGGCTCTGGGCTGATTGGCCCAGTACGGGGTATGTCGAGGAATGAGGAGTCAGACGATGGACGCGATCGACCTTCTACTGACGCGGGAATCGGCGCTGAAGCTCGATGCGCCGGGCCCGAGCGAGTCGGACCTCGACACGATGTTTCAAAGCGCGGTGCGCGCGCCGGACCACGGCCGGTTGCGGCCCTGGCGCTTCGTGGTGATCGAGGGCGACAAACGCGCCCGGCTCGGGGAACTGATGGCCGATGCGATGCGCAATCGCGATCCCGGCGCGAACGAGGAGATGCTGGTCCGCGAGCGGGCCAAGCCGATGCGGGCTCCGACGATCGTGGTCGCGGCGGCGCGGGTGCAGAAGGGCCACCGCATTCCGGAATTCGAGCAAATCGCCGCGGCGGCCGCGGCGGCGCAGAACATCATGCTGGCGGCGCACGCTCTGGGGTATGGCGCGATGTGGAAGACCGGAGAGCCCGCCTATGACCCGAGCGTGAAGACCGCTCTGGGCCTGAATGCCGATGATGAGATCATGGGGTTCCTGTATCTCGGCACGAATGTTGGGGCCAGTTCGACGCAGCCGCGGCCGGCGGCGCGGGATCAGGTGACGGTCTGGGCTGGGTAGGGGCCGGGGTAGGGCGCGAAGCCCGATACCGTCCCCGATACCGTCCCCGATACCGGCCCCAATACCGTCATGCTCGGGCTCGACCCGAGCATCATTCGCGGCACGGCAGCCGGGTTGAACGACACTGTACGTGCGTTCACTGATCCTCGGGTCGAGCCCGAGGATGACGAGGGGCATGTGGGATGAGCCGGGCGCGTCGGATGAGAGAGGCGCGTGGGATGAGAGAGGCGCGTGGGATGACGAGGGACGCGTGGGATGACGAGGGGGCCGCGGGGTTAAGCCGCGTCGTGGAAAATCAGGCCCAGTGTTTGGCGGTCGCCTGAACGGACGCGGCTGACGCCGTGGCGCATGGTCAGGCGGTAAGGGCCTTTCGCTCCGCGTACCGGCCGGTGGTGCACCGGAAAGATCGCGGCATCGCCCTGGCGGAGGGGCACGATCTCGGCGCGTGATTGGGCGCGAGGCCGTTGCTCGACCAGGAGGAATTCGCCTCCGGTGAAGTCGTGGCCGGGGTCGCTCAACAGGATCACGACCTGTAACGGAAACACGAGTTCTCCGTAAAGGTCCTGATGCAAACAGTTGAAATCGCCAGGTCCGTAGCGCAGCATCAGCGGCGTCGGGCGAGTCTGGCCGGCCTTGTGGCATCGTTCGATGAATTCCTTGAGCGTGGGCGGGAAGCTTGCTAACTGGCCAAGCGTGCGCCGCCATGCGTTGGCGATCTCGGCCAGCCTGGGATAGAACGCCTCCCGCAATCGAGCGACCGTCTCCGGCAGGGGATAGGACAAGTAGCGATATTCGCCTCTTCCATAGGCGTGCTGCTGCATAATGATGTGTTTGCGGAAGCGGGTTTCCTGGTCCCAGATCCGGGCAAGGTCCCGACACTCCGCCGCATCCACCGCGTGCCGGACCGCGTAGCCCTGGGCTTCGATTTCGGTGTCCAGGCCGGTGAGGTCGAGTTGTTCCATGGGGGGATTATGGGGGATGGCGGAGGGCGGCGCATCCCGGTTCTTGCGCCAGTACTCCAGCGCGCCCTTGGCGCCGGCGTGACGCCCTGGTGCATCAGGGCCGGTGCTCGGGCGTCATCTGGGACGCAGGACGTCGCAATTTGTTCCGGTCGAGCTGCCTATGTCCTGTCCCTGAATTTCGTCCCGCCACGGGTTACTCCCCGTGGATAAGGCTACCAGCCATATTGGCGAATTCCCTCAGAATATCGATCATTTGTTCCAACTCGCCGATTTCAGGCAATGGCTCAGGTTGATCTTCCAGGCTCGGATACCGTTACGCGATGCCCCAGATTGACAAGTGGCGCACTGTCTCAGCCTGACGCGCGAATTGCGGATAAACCGGCACAAGGCGCGCGGCGAGATCGTCCAAATCATGAGTGCGGCGGAATGGTTCCCCGGCCAGCACGAGCAAAGCCTTGATCACTTTCTCGGCGGCTTGCTGCACATGATATGCGCTTGCCCCCCGACGCGAGAGACGAGCGGCTGTGATGCGCCGACATCGATGTCTTCCTCGACGATCGCCAACCACCGTTGGGCCTCGAGCCGGTTCTCGGGTTGGATCGGCCTATCAGGCCCGCTCATACACGGAGATGCCGTCGATTTCCGCCTCATAGGCCAGGGTGCCGGCAATCCTGGCCCGGCGGCGGTAGACGGCTTCCCTGACCGGGATCACATCCGCGGGACGCTCGAAGCCTCGACGCGACTCCCAGCCAGCCCGCAAGGTCAACCGATCCGCCGGCGCGTCGTCGTCGAGGATCACCAGCAGATCAATATCGCTGTCTGGTCCAGACTCGCCGCGGGCCCGCGAGCCAAACAGCACGACACGGCGCGGGTGGAAGTAATCCACTACCCGGTTCAGTAGCTCGGGCGGCACCAGCGGCGTTTCGTGCATCGCATCGTATCCCTGTTGCCCAACCGCGTGGCGCGGTCTCACGCGGTTTTCGCCGCCGTTCGGCGGCATCGCGACCCGACCACGATCATAGCACGGGTCGGCCGGCGAAACCAGGCACCGCCAAAGAGCTGAATCCGCGACTTCAACGCTTTCAGGTGGAGCGTGGTCACCGATCCGGCTTCAACCAAATGATCGTGAAAATCGGTCCGCCAGCATGTCAGGTTGCGTGCGTCTCCCGGCTCGAGGCTGGGCCTCGACATCGGACGGCCGAAACACTGTGAAGACATCTCAGAAGGTGTGTCCGGCACTTACCCGCCCCTACCTCGCAAATAATGCACCAGCGGATTGCGCGCCTCCACCGGCATTTCGGACTGTCCCTCCGCCGTCACAGGCGCCATGTGCCGGTGCCGCCACGCGCGCGCGTCGAAGCGCGGGGACGGATCGATATCCCGCAGCGCACCGCTCAAAAGATAATGCGAAAACGGATCGACCCCGGGCGGGATCGAAGCCCCCTGACGGGCGATATACCACGCCACGTCGAACAGCGGATTGGGACTGACCGTTCCAGTGTGACGCTCCCGCAGATAATGCGCGAGCCCCAGCTGGTCCGCCGGCACAGCGTATTGGGTCCGGTACCAGCCCGGATCGAACCACGGCACCGGACGGCGGTTCGCCGGCTCGCCTTCGAGGACATAGTGCGTCAGCGGATTGATCCCGAGACGCACGGAAGCGGCGTTGGTCTCGGCGTACCAGGCCGGATCGAACGCGGTATTCGGCCGCGATGCCCGCCACCAGCCAAACCGGCAATAATGCAGCGCCGGATCGAGTTCGCTCTCGTATCGGTCGACCTGGTTGATCCGGTAATACATCGCATCGAACAGCCCGGATGGCTGGATCACCGTCAGGTCCGGCAGAAACTCATGCTCCGGGACCTCCATGTCGCGCAAATAATGATCGAACGGATCGGCGCCCGCCGCGATATCGTCGCGCCATGGCGCCAGGCGCGGCACCAGCCAGAGCGCCGCGCAGGGCAGGAAGCGCCCGGTCGTGCGGTGGGCCAAAAAATGCTCCAGCGCGAGTTGGCCCGCCGGAATGTGGTAAGCCGCGCGATACCAGAGCGGATTGAACCACCGGGAGGGATAGCGGCCCTCAACCTCGCCATAGCGCACGTAATGCGCCCACGGATCGATCCCGACCCTTACGACATCGGGATTGCGGAGGTTGTACCAGCCGGGATCGAACCACCGTCCGGCATTGGCCAGGAACGCCTCGCCAGACGCGATCACTTCGCCAGAACTGGTTGCCGGAGTTCGGCGGCCAGCGCGTCCGTCACCCGGGTCAGCACCGGGTCCCACTCGCCCGGTTTCGCCTGACGGAACAGCCGGGCGGTCGGATACCAGGGACTGTCGTCACGCTCCAGCATCCAGCGCCAGTCCGAGGCCTTGGGAAGCATGATCCAAACCGGCTTCGCCATCGCTCCGGCCAAATGGCCCATGGCGGTGTCGACGGTGATCACCAGGTCGAGGTTGTCGATCAACGCCGCCGTTTCGCCGAAATCGGTCAGGTCGTCCGACAGGTCGGTCATTCCGGAGAACGCCCGCATGGTCTCCAGGTCGGCGTCCGGTACTGGTTTCTGCAGCGAGACGAACGCGGCCTGGCCGGCCTCGGTCAGCCGAAGCAAGCGGGCGAGGCGCATCGACCTGCGGCGGTCGTTCGGGTGGGTCGGCCGGCCGGTCCAGGCGAGGCCGATCCGCTTCAATCCTCTGGGCAGAGTGGCATTGAGGCGATCTCGCCAGATCGCGACCCGGGCAGGGTCGGCGCGGAGGTAGGGAACCGAGGCGGGGATCGTCTCGGGCGTGGTGTTAAAAATATGCGGCAGGCTCGAGAGCCGGCAGTGCACCGCGTGGCCGGGCACCTCATTCCACCGATGACAGTATTGCGTCACGCCGGGGAGGTTGGCGAGCAGCTTCTCCATCTCCTGGCTGCAGCCGACGATGACCTCCTCCACCCGTTCCGCCGCCATTTGGATATAGCGGGCGAACTGGATGGTGTCGCCGTAGCCCTGATCGCCGACCAGCAACAGCCGCCCGCCCGGGATCCGCATGCCGTTCCAGTGCGCCGAGGTGATCGCCGGCATCGTCGACTTGCC
>JBEKGV010000417.1:0-4905 GCA_050012615.1 Acetobacteraceae bacterium
GTGGGGAATGAGCGCGGCGATCTCCTGCTTTCCGATCGGCGGCATCATCCCGGTTCGACCAGGATTTTCGCGGCTGTGCCGGCGGCGGCCTCGAGACAGATCGTCGCGGACCGGCCGGCCGCGATCGCGGCGAGCAAAGGCAGAGCGCGCGCCGCCGGATTGCCGATCCGAAGCCGTTCCAGACCAGCATCCCTCATCGGCGCCGCCGCCACTCCCGATTGTCCCGCGGTGATGGTGAGCGCGGCGCACGTCCGGGCGGTCGGCTGAGGCGTCAGGACCAGAGCGACGGCGAACAGATCCTCGATCGGACGAACCTGATGCAGCGGTTCCGGATAGGGCAGATCGTAGGCCACGAGCGTGATCGGCCGGTCATCGACCGTCGCCTGAGCGGCGGCATCCAGCAGGCCCGCCGAGAAACTTGCATCGAACGCGCACAAGCTGGTGCTCGGCTCGCACGAACCGGTCGCGACAGCCCAATACCCGGCCGGCGCGTTGTGAACCGAGTTGTGGAAGCGGGTCGGCGACACCTCCCGCGTTTCCGTCGCGAGGACACAAAGGATCTCATGCACCGTCTCGCCGTCGCCACTGGAAGATGTGAACACCATCGCCGTCGTGGCCGGGTCGCGGCCAGCCTGAGCGAGCGCCTCACTGCCCACGGCAATGGCGAGTCTGATCGCCGCACCGGCCCGGCGGCGCTCGGCCGGCGGCAGCAGCGCGATCGGCCGCGGCACGAACGGCGCGGGTTCGTAAGGCGCGAGTCCCGCCAAAACCGGACGTGCGGCCGGCCAACCGTCCAGTCCCGGACCGGCGATGCCGACGCCCTCGACATAAACGCGCATCAATGCGCGCGGCCTAGTACCAGGCTGCAATTGCTGCCGCCGAACCCGAAGGAATTGCTCAGAACGCGATCGATCTTCGCGCGCTCGCTGGCGACCTGATACCGGCCTCGAAAAGCCGGATCGATCGTTTCTGTATGTGGACTGCCCGGCAGCAGACCGTCGCGGATCGCCAATGCCGAAATGATCGCCTCGATGACGCCCGCGGCGCCGAGCGTGTGACCGGTATGGCCTTTGGTGGAACCGCGGGCCGGCGCTTCACCGAACAGGCCGAAGACAGCGTTATCCTCGGCGACGTCGCCCACCCGCGTCGCGGTACCGTGCAGATTGATGTAGTCGATGTCGCGAGGCCGCAAACCGGCGCTGCCGAGCGCCCGCTCCATCGCCAGCCGTGCGCCGGCGCCCTCGGGATGCGGCGACGACATATGGTGCGCGTCGTTACTTTCGCCGACGCCAAGCAAATAAACGCGATCGGCGTCGTCACGTGGTGTTCGCTCGAGCAGGACGAAACCCGCCGCCTCGCCGATCGAAATGCCGTCGCGATGCGCGTCGAAGGGACGGCATGGGCCGGGCGAGTTCAGGTTCAGCGAGTGGAACCCATATAGCGTCGTCAAACACAGCGAGTCAGCGCCGCCAACGACAGCCGCGTCGCACAGCCCGGATGCGATCATGCGCGACGCGTTGCCGAATGCCTTGGCCGATGACGCGCACGCGCATGATACGACAAACGCCGGGCCCATGATCCCAAGCCGGACCCGCATGAACGCGGCGAGCGACCCGGTGTTATGGGTTTGTTCATAATGGAACCCATCCGGCAGATTTCCGGTTAGCTTGTCGCGCGCCCGGAACGCATGCTCCGTTTGCGCGATGCCCGACGTGCTGGTGCCAAGGAACAGACCGATCCGATCCGCACCATACCGCTCGACGGCGGCACGCACCGCGTCGGCGAACCCATCCTGAGCGAGCGCGATCTCGGCCAGCCGGTTGTTCCGGCACTCGAATGGGGCATAAGCGGCGGGTAGCCGGATGTTGTCGAGCGCCTCGATTTCTCCGGTCCAGGTCGGCAGATCGATGCTCTCGAAACGACAGGGACGCAAGCCGCTGCGGCCGGATTCCAGAGCCGAAACGGTCGCGTCCTGGCCAAAGCCGACGCTGGAGACGATGCACATGTGGCTTAGCGCGAGAGGCTGCATGGGTTCAGGATCTTTGGCCGGGAACAACCGACAGGACTCCGAGCGCCGCGTCAAGTTTCGCTTTCTCGGCGGCGATCGTTTGGTAGTAGCTGGCATAAAAGGCCGCGCGGGCCTTGCCGGTCGCCGACTCTCCGGTCTCCACCGGCGGCTTCGTGGCCAGGATCGTCGAGTAGAGCCTGGCGAAATGGTCCAAATTCGCATGCAAATTCGTGTAGCGCGGATCGCTCCATATTTTATCCCACCGCTTCTGGTAGTGGCCGAAAATCGGTTCATCGTAAAAGATAAGCCGCAAATCGGTGTTATAAACATCATTTGGCCGCACCGCCCGCTCTGCCTCCGCCAAACCGCCTGGACCCGTGTCGATCCAGCCTTGCCCGATTATCGCGGCGCGCGCCGTTTCGTCGTCATACATCGCGTCGGGATCGGTGATCGGCATGTCGTTGGTACGGCGCATCAGATTGACGAACTCGTTTTTCGGCACCGGAAAGTCGAACGCCGAAATGATCAGTGGTCGATCGGTGCCCCATTCCGGCCAAAGTCCGGCGTGAGCGAGTGCATTGTGGGCCAGATGCGAGCAATTGTTCTGCACGACGTTCCATTCGAATACTTGCTGGCCGGAGCGATAAGGCGCGTTGACGGCATTCAGATACTCGACGATGCCCGCCATTTTCGCACGATCCAGTGGCACGCGGGCGCAATACCGGTCGCGTCCGAGATTAATGGCATAATCGGTGGCGATCGACATGTCGTACATGAAGTCGATCCCGGACATGCCGGCAGGCTGATCGTCAAAGACCCTGGAATGAAACACCACGCCGTCCAGAATCCCCATGGCCTTGGCCTTCGCCTGGGTTCGCAGGTAACTCTCCCTTGTCAGGGGCTCGCCGGGCGCGAGATCGCCGTGCATGACAAAATCGCGTCCTTCCGTGGCGATCCAGTTGGCGTTGCGGTAATGGTCGTTGACGCTGAGGCCGACGCCCTCGCCCGGCCCAGGGTTGTTGGTGCCGCAGAGGGCGACGACAGGATAGTGGGCGTCTTTTACCCGGCAGACACCGTTCAGGTAGAGCACCGAATGCCCGCCCGGTCCGCCAGGTACGATCTCGGCCCCGAAGCCTGGCTTCTTGCTGATTTCCGAGACGGCGCAAAATTCGGCATACCACGGGTAGAGCGACGTATAGGCGCGCTCATCGAGCGTGCCCTGGGGGACGTTGAAAAGGGTGCTGGTGCAGCCGGTGAGTAAGATTGACGCACATACGGACCAGGCAATCACGCGAAACCGGATCGGTTGAAACCAATCGGAAATAAATTCGACGTTCGGCACCCACTGCTCCCCCGTTATGGACCCGACCTGATCGAGGATCGGCCGAGCCGGCCTCAGGATAAGCCTGGCCGGGAGCATCTGTTCCTCTCGCGCACGGCCTGGCCCTCTCTGGTCGGCCTGATCTGGTCAGCCCCAATCTCGTCCTCATGTATCGCAGTAGAACGCCGCATAAATCAATGGGTTGACGGGTGGGCGTCGCTCGGCCGCGGCGCGTTCAGAATGGCGCCGAACAGCAGACACAGAAACGCGCCAATCGCGACCGTCACGCCGATCCCATGCAGCACGGGAAAGCTGGAAAAGGAGAGAATGCCGAACCCGATTACAGTGCAAAGATTGGCGAGCATCAGGGATGCGACCGTCCGCTCCCGGGATGGATCGGCGGGGTCCTGACGTTCAAAGAAAAGGCAGTAGTTGGAGCCGACCGCGACGACCAGCAACAGGCCAAACAGGTTGAAGATCGACAATGTGCCGCCGATGACCAGTAGCACCGCCGCCGTGCACAGCACCGAGGCGGCCAGCGGCAGCACGACGGCGGCGGTTCGATGATATGAGCGCAGACTAACCGACAGCAGCACGAGGATGACCAGTCCGCCGACGAGAGAAAGCGTCAGGGCCTCGTGCAAATAAGCGTCGAGCAGACGATCCGATTCCGCCTTCAGGTCGAGGAACAGCAATCCCGGTTCGCCGAACGCCGCGACTCTGGACGCGACGACGCCCGGGTTCGAAACGCCCTGCAGCGGCAGCAAGGCTGTCCAGCCGAGCGGACCAGGCAGCAGCAGCGAATCCAGACGTAACGCCAGGCTGGTCCCGTCGAGGTCCTGTCTTCGCAGCAACGGCTGTCGAGAGGCCGCCGCGACATCCGTCAGGAACGGCGCGAACACATCCTCCCGGAACGGCGATCCCACCAGCGCCTCGGTAAGGTTTGCGGTTAAGGTCGCCGTGTCCGGCAATGCGGCCTGACGTGCGCGCTGGGTGGCCTGGCTCGGGAGCCATCTGCCGGGGAAGTCGAAACCGCCGATGGTCCCATCGGTCACCAGTGGCTCCAGGCTGGCGGCGATCCGCTCGCTGGCGGCCAGGGCCTGGTCGGGATCCGGAGCTTCGGCGACCAGGAAATAGCGAACGTCGGGGGCGCCGGTCTCCCGGCGCAGCTCTTCGTCCAGATGCTTCTCGGCGGCGGAGAGCGGGCTCATGCTCTCGAGTTGATCCTCCCAGTAGCGGCCCGGGTGTACGACGATCGTGATCGCCGCCGCCACCGACAGACCCAGAACGACGAACCGGCCGGTGCGAGACTGGCGCATCAGGACGATGAGCGGAGCCGCGAAGAAGGTCGCGGCACGGAACGGGGATTGCGCGGGCAGTAACGCGGGCAGCACGAATCGCGTCACCGCGAGAGCGACCAGCAGTCCAACGATCGTGAACAACCCAAGTTGTGCGAAGCCCGTGAAGCTGGAGAACAACATCGCACTGAAACCGCAAACCGATGTCAGCATCCCGAGCCGCAGCGTGGGCCCGATCCGTTTCAGGGTTGTCACGGGCTCGGTGCCGGGTGCGGTTT
>JBEKGV010000418.1:0-4893 GCA_050012615.1 Acetobacteraceae bacterium
TCAATTATGTGAAATAATCAAAGGTTTACGCGCCACTCCAAGGACACCGACCGGCAGTCCATTTCATAGTCGAGGCCCTGAACCGGAGGCCGGGCGAGATGCCAGGTCAACCCGTGGCGGGCGGCACCGCGCCGCGCGATCTCGTCCTGTAAGAACGGATGGAGGTCGAACACCGTGTAGACCTGGGCGGCCGTCGTATCCGGCCAGGTCGCGCCAAGGGCGGCCATGCGCTGTTCCATGCGGTTCAGAACGAAGATCGCCTTTTCGCGCAATCCCTCGGGGCTGGTGTCCCCGAAGCGGACGGTACGTTCACGATAGGAGGCATGACCTTCCTCAGCCTCGCCACTACCGGCGATGACAAAGGATCCCGAAGCGCCCGACATCTTCAGTGCGTAACAAAAGGCGTGGAACGATGGCTCGGCCGGCTTGTCCACCTCCGGGCACACGTTGCTGCGCGCCACCGGGTTTTTGTCACCGGTCATGATACCCCAGCGCTCGAGTGTTCCGCAGTAATGCCGGTTGAACGCGATGAATTCGGCCTCGGTGAACGGCGCGGGAGAACGCAACTCGCAGGCGCAGAACCCGGCCAGAGGGACGGCGTGCTCTTTGAGGTAGCGTTCGATGAACAGAAATCCGGCCTCAAGCGGAATCGGCGTTTGAAAGGTCGCGCGATGGATCTGATATCCATCCAAAGCGCCGACGCCTGAAGAATACTGGAACACACCCGGAATATAACGGTAGCCGCCGGCCGGCACGTCGATCGTCTCGGTCATCACCACCCGCCATCGACGCCAAGCGCCTGACCCGTCACGAAAGCGGCGCCGTCCGACGCCAGGAATACGATCGCCGCCGCCACCTCATCGGGCGTGCCGAACCGGCCGACGGGAATGGCTTTCGACCGCTCCGCGAAACCTCGTTCCAGATCGTCGCCATACTCCCGGCGGTTCGTGCTGATCGCCCGGGTGGTGCGGATCGGGCCAGGCAGGACCGCGTTCACGGTGATGCCGTGCGGTGCCAGATCGTAAGCGAGAGATTTCATGAACCCAACGATCGCGGCCTTGGACGCGGCATAGGTGGCGCGATGTTTGCCCGGCCGGAACGCGGCCTTCGACGACACGCACACGATCCGTCCCCACCCCGCCTTCCGCATGACGGGAACCGCGGCGCGCGACATCAGGAAAGCACCGCGCGCGTTGACCGCCATCGTCCGGTCCCATGCCTCGACCGGCACGTCCTCGATTTCGTTGCGGTCCGCGCCCTGAGGCGCTCCGGCGTTATTCACCAGGATATCGAGCCGGCCGTAACGAGACAGCACCGTGTCGACCATCCGGCGAGCGTCGTCTTCCTGACTAACGTCGCCGATCGCTGACGACGCTCGCCCTCCGGACGCTTCGATTTGTTCGGCGAGGCTGTCGACGCCGCGCCAGGATGGGTCAACGTCGCCCTGCACGTTGTGCTCATTCGCGAGACCGGACGGCGCGACATCGGACACCACGACCGTGATCCCCGCCTCCGCGAGCGCTCTGGCGGTCGAGGCGCCGATCCCGATCGGCTTGCCGCACCCCGTGATCAACGCGACGCGATTGGTGGCCGGCATGATTGCCTCCGATGCATGGTTTGACGGAACGGCTGTGTCATCGTCTGGTGTATTTCACGATACGGCGGACGCGTCCCCACTCGCCAGGCTGCACGACGTAGATGTCTTTTCGGGAATCTCCGTAAACGCCGTGGATGGATCGATGGATCGGAGCGCCCCAGCGCGCCAGACGCTCGCCATCCAGGGTGACGATACTGAACATGCCGCTGTTATGTTCCGGAATGTAAACAACATCCTCGTCGTCGACATAAAAGAACGCCGGGCCTATCAATTCGGTCGGCCAGATCGTCAGCAGCTTGCCATCGAGATCGAAGACCTGCACACGGTCGTTCTCCCGATCCGCCACCAGCAGGCGCCCGCGGCTGTCGTACCAGATCCCGTGCGGCAAATTGAATTGTCCCGGATCCCTGCCCGGTTCGCCCCAGGAAAACATATACTTTCCGTCCGCGGAGAATTTGTGAACCCGTGAGTTTCCGTAACCATCGGTCATGTACATTTCGCCGCTGGGAACGACGACGATATCGGTGGGAAGATTGAACGGGCCGCCGCCGTGGGTAACCTTCTTCCATGCGACCGAGGTGTAATCGTCGGCCGGCACCCCGGTGTCCGCACGCTGATCTCTGGTCCCGATCGTCCGCAGCAGTTCGCCGTCGTTGGTGAACAACATGAACTGGCCGTGATGCTCGTCGGTCAGCCAGACGCGGTCCTGCTCGTCGAAACGGATCGCATGCGGAAACCGGAACATCCCCGCGCCCCACGACGAGAGGAAATTGCCGTCACGATCGAAGATCACCACGGGATGCTCGTTGGACCGATTGAAGCAGAACACCCGGTCGCGTGAATCGACCGCGACCGCGGCCGGCTTCATCTCGATGCCCGGCGGTACGGAAGCCCAGTTTTCGTTCACGTCGTAGGTATGTTTGCCAGTCCCGACAATTGGTTCCATGACGTCCTCCTGTTCTGCCAGCGCTCCCGCGGACCCTGATTGCCGGGATCATAGCAGGGAGCGGGCGGAAGGGAACGGATGGGTGCCGGCAAGAGGCGGCGACGGTTACCTCGCCTTGAATTTCGGCTTGCGTTTTTCCTTGTACGCGGCGATGCCTTCTTGCATATCCTTCGACTGCCGCACACGGGCGATCGTCTGGCTGATCCCCACCATCCGTTCGATCGGGCCCACCGGCATCACCTGGGCGACGAGCCGCTTCAGCGCGCCGATCACCAGAGGTGCTGACTCCAGCAGTTCCGCCGCCATCTCAAGCGCCGCCGTCTCATGTTCGCCATTGGCAACGACCCGGTTGACGAACCCAACGTCATAGGCCCGTTGCGCCGGCACCTTCGACCCCAGCAGCATGATCTCCATGGCGAGCTTGTGCGGCATGCGGGTCACCAGCGAACTGATTCCGCCCGCCGTGGTACCCAGCTTCGCCTCCGGGTAATAAAACACCGTGTCCTGCGTCGAGACCATCAGGTCGCACATCATCACCATGACGATCGCACCGCCGATGACCCATCCCGTCGTGGCGGCGATGATCGGCTTTTCCGTGTCGTAACCAACCGTCGGGATCGCACGCCACAACTCGGGCAGGTTCGATACGTCCGCGCCGGAACTGAACGCGCGGCCGCCGGCGCTGCTCAGCACCGCCACGCGTTTGCCGTCATCGGCGTCGAACGCCTTGAACGCCTTTTGCAACTCCACCGCCACGTCCTGGTTGATGGCGTTCAATCGCTCGGGGCGGTTGATTCGAATAATGGAGATCGCGCCTTTGTCTTCAACCGTGACAGCGGACATTATAGTTCCTCTGGGGACATCATTGCCCCTCTGGAGTGAGCGGCCCCTCGAATGCCGCCCATGCGGTCGGCGCCTCGCGGAGCAGAATCTTCAGCCAGGTGACGGCTCGTCCGCCATGGCCCAAACGCCCATCGACGCAGGCGGCGGCGAGCAGCCGGTGCACATGGAACGCCATGTATTCCGTTGTCGTATTGACCCCCCGAAGGTCCGGATTTTCGTCCAGGTTGCTGTAATCGACCGTGTCGAGCACGCGCCGCAGTTCGGTCTTCGCGAGGCCGATGTCGACCAGCAGTTGATGGTGATCGAGCGCCGCCGCGCGGAACTCCGCCTCCACCGCGAAGGTGGCGCCGTGCATGCGTTGCGCCGGGCCAAATTCCTCACCCTGGAAACTATGGGCGATCATGATGTGATCACAGACGGTCAGGCTGTACATGGTTCATGTCTCATACGTAATGACGTGACACAGCCCGCCCGGAGCCAGGATCCTGGGCATCGCGTCCGGCAGGTCATCGAACCGCGTCGGCCCTTCCAGCAATGCGTCATAGGCCGGATCGTCCAACAAGGCGAGAGCGGTCGCCAGGCGTTCCGCGTGCGTGCGCCGGCCACGCATCGGCGGCGCGACAGCACCCACCTGGGTCGCGATCAGGCGCAGGCGACGGGCATGAAACGACTCACCCAGCGGTACGGCGGGCGAAGCGTCACCGTACCACGACGCCTCGACGATCCGTCCTTCGAACGCGGCCCGGTCCAGTGCAAGGCGGAGCCCGGACTCCGAAGCCGAGGCATGGACGATCAACTCCTGATCCGCCGGGGCGGCTTCGGGCAATGCGAACGCGCACCCCATGCATCCGGCCAGCGCCGCTCGTGCCGGGTTCACGTCCACGACCGTTACTTCGGCGGCCGGCACGCGAGCCAGCAACGATGCCGCCAACAGGCCGACCACGCCCGCGCCGATCACGAGGATCCGCTCACCGGCCAACGGCGCGGCGTCCCAACACAAGTTCAGCGCCGTTTCCATGTTCGCGGCGAGGACGGCACGGTGGGTTGGTATTCGGTCCGGCACGGGTACGCACATCCCGGCGGGTGCCAGAAACCGGTCCTGATGGGGATGCAGCACGAAAACGCGGCCGCCGCCGTCGCGTTCGCCGACGACGCTGTAACCATATTTAACCGGAAAGGGGAACGTTCCACCCATCAATGGCGCCCGCATCGCCTCGAATTGGGACGCGGGGACACGGCCCGCGAAGACGAGCGCCTCGGTGCCGCGGGAGACGCCTGAGGCAAGAGCACTTATTATAACGCCCCCTGGGACGTCGCCAGGTCCCGGCGTCGCGAGCACTTCTTCACGAAGTTCTCCCCGTCCCGCACCAACCGTCCAAAAGCCGCGCGCGCGCATCATCCCGGGGGCATTCCGAACCTTACGCCTCTCGCGGCAGTGGGGCTCGGGCCAGCGGGATGTCCAGCAGGACGTCGGCGCCGATCCGGTGCGCGGTCCAGGCGAAACGCC
>JBEKGV010000419.1:0-7560 GCA_050012615.1 Acetobacteraceae bacterium
GGTCGTCACAGGGGAAGGACCGGCCCGCGAACGGACCGGTCCCTACCCCTATCGCTTTTCGACGATGATCTTGACTTTGAGGTCAAGAACCACGACTATAAGCAACAGGAGGGCGAGTTGGATGATCATCTCGTTCTCCGTGCGACCAGCCGGCGGGACCATCCCGCCGGCTTTTCAATTTTGGCGCTGAGGTATGAAGGAACCGTTGATAGCGGCTTCCTTCTTGGTCAAATGTGCATTCACCCCTTCCAATCGTGCAGGAACGCTTCCACGACGGACAGAAAGCCAGCCGGATTGTCGGCATGCAACCAGTGACCGGCATGCTTCACGCTGACGAAACGCGCGGTTGGAAACAGCGCGCGGATGGTTGGCCGATGCTCGGGCAACACGTAGTTGGATTGGGCGCCTGAGACGAACAACGTTGGACCGGAATAGGTGCCGGCCGGTGTCTCCCATCCCTCCAGGTCGGGAATGGCCGAGGCGATCTCATCCAAGCCAATCCGCCAGCGGGGCTGAGGACCTAATTGAAGGTTCTGTATCAGGAACGTTCTTACGGCCGCATCGGGAACCGCATCTACCAGCGCGGCATCGGCCTCGGCGCGGGTCAGACCGGCGTGCAACGGAATCGCACGCATCGCGTCGGCGACCGAGTCGTTGGCGTGCTGGTAAGCGACCGGCGCGATATCGGCGACCAGCAGCCGGCCAACTCGTTCCGGCGCCATGACGGCGATTGTCATCGCGGTCTTGCCGCCCATCGAATGACCAATCACCGCGGCACGCTCGACCTTGAGTGAACCCAGTGTTTCCAACACATCAGCGGCGAGGGTCGCATAACGCATTCCGTCGGCGTGCGGGCTGGCGCCGTGATTGCGCGCGTCCATCGCGATGACCCGAAACAATGGAGCCAACGCGCGTTGCACGGTGCCAAAATTCCGCGCGGACCCGAACAAGCCGTGCAACACCACGACAGGCGGGCCGGCACCGGATTCGATGTGGTTCAGTCGCATCGCCACTTACAATCAAGCCAGGCGTAATACTGTCTGGGCCGAGCAGTTCCTACGGGCCAGGCAACCGATGGGAAACGCGGCCAAGCTGTCACCCATTGGATGGGTCTCCTATCGAAAGTTCAGGACTTCACCAGTCTGGTGAAATCCGACCATTGCTCGACCCGGAAGGCGCGGATGTCATGCACAGAGGCTGGTAGCCAGTGCAGCGCTTTCAGCGCCGCGATCGCCGAGAACAGGTTCGCCAGATCTTCCGATGGCGTGGTGTAGAGGCTGCCCTGCACGCGGTCGAAGCCAAAATGGGCAAGCGTGCTGCCAATATCGGCATAAGCCTGCGACACACCTTTGGGATGATTAAGCGCGGCTTCGGCAACGACAAGATCGAAGGCGATGGCAAACATTACCGATCCAACGGATCATCCAGAATATCTGTAAAGCGGTAATCAATTTCCTCACCGCTCTCGACGACACGCACGCGCATCATGAGATCCCCGTCGGGCAGTGGGGTGCCAATGGCGACGATCTCATAGACAGGGCCGACCATACCAAAGCGACGCCAGGTCCCGACGAGACTGGCAGGCTGTGGCAGTCTCGCGGTGTCAGTGAGGGTCTGTGTCATGCGCCTTGTATAACACAAGTGCGGGGATTTGCAGAGGCCGAAGTAACCGCCCGGAGATCACCCGCCGCCAACAGCCCCAATCGCCATCAACACCCCGGCCTGGCACGGCTCGATCACCGGCAATCCCACCGCATCCGCGAGCGCCGCCCGATGATGCGCCATCCCGGTGCAGCCCAGTACCACCGCCCCAGCCCCGGCCGCCACCAGTTCCCGTCCCGCCGCGATCAACCGCTCCCGCGCCAGATCCGGATCGAGCAGCGTTTCCATCGTCACGTTCAGCGCCACCTCGGCAGCCAACCGGTCCGCGAGGCCCATCGCCCGCAGCGCCAGCAAGTGCCGAGCCTTCGACGCCTCCACGATCGCGATCACGCCAAACCGTTCCGCCCGCGACACCGCCGCGGCCACCGCCGAACGGAACACTCCGAAGACCGGCCGGCGCGTTACGGCCCGTGCCGCCTCGATCCCCGGATCCGATGCGCAGGCGATGACGTAAGCGTCGGCCGGTTCCCGCTCGATCAGCCGGCACATCGGTTCCACCACCGAGTGCCAGTCCCGCCAGGAGTAAATCGCCGGAGGGCCCTCTGCCAGGGTCGCGACCTCCAGCACCGGACCTCCAGCGAAACGGAACGGCGCGATCGCCGCCTCGATCCCCGCCGAGCAATCGCCGGAACAATTCGGATTGATTACCAAAATACGCGCCATATCGCACCATTCCGCCATAAATCGTCTCCCGCAAGCCTATAGTCCCCCTCGCGGGCTGGTGTTGCAGCGCAGCACTGACTATCTCAGGCTCACTCTGTCGCGCGAGGACCAGGCATGACCACGGAACGGTGGGAACCCGATCGCTCAACGAAGCCCAATGCCTGGCCGATGCCCTCGCTGCCCGCCGCGCTCGGACGCGGTCTGCTTGGCCGCTGCCCGGCGTGCGGAAAAGGCCGGATTTTTGACGGCTTCCTGAAGGTCGTCGAGGTTTGCTCGAACTGCGGGGCGCCGCTTGGCCTCGCGCGAGCCGACGACGCGCCGCCTTACTTCACGATCCTGGTCGTCGGCCACATCGTCATCCCGTCGTTGTTCTTCGTGGACCGGCTGGAATTGCCGATCTGGATAATGACGGCGATTTTCGTGCCGCTGACCTTCGCCGATCCAACGCGTCATCCTGGACGACGAATCCCGAGGCGCTCTGCCGCCCTTCATCGAGGCCGACCGCGAGCAGGCCGTCGCCGACCTTGCCGCCTCGAACCACTTTCTCGTGTTCGGGCGGGACGGGGAAACGACCGAGGGCCCCTACGTCCTGCACCTCGCCATTAATGACGGGCGGCTGATTTTCGACATCCGCACCGCCGACGACACCCCGATGATCGCCATCGGCCTCGCCCTGGGTCCCTTCCGCCGGTTGGTGAAGGACTACCAAATGCTCGTCGACAGCCATATCAAGGCGGTCGAGGAAGGGCGCGAAGCGCGGATCCAGGCCATCGACATGGGCCGTCGCGGCCTGCACGACGAGGGTGCGGTACTGATGACCGAACGGCTGGCCGGCAAGATCGACATCGATTTCGACACCGCGCGGCGCTTGTTCACGCTGGTGTGTGTGCTGGCGCAACGCGTGTCCGCGCGATGAGCGGTTGCTCGATGAAGGTCGGGCGATGAAGGTCGGGCGATGAAGGTCAACGGCGTTCCGTATCGCTCGGTCTGGGTGGACGCTGACGACGGTTGGTCCGTCCACATCTTCGACCAGACAAAATTGCCGTGGTCTTTGGACGTTCTCCGCCTGACGACGTGCGATCAGGTCGCCCATGCGATCCGGTCCATGCAGGTCCGCGGTGCCCCGCTGATCGGCGCGGTCGCGGCTTATGGGCTGTGCCTGGCGCTGCGCGACGATGCCTCCACGGACGCCATGGAGCGCGACGCCTGCATGCTCGCGAAGACCCGCCCTACGGCGATCAATTTGCGCTGGGCGCTGGACCGCATGCTGACGCGGTTGCGCAACACGGCGCCCACCGGCCGGGTCGCCGCGGGCTATGCCGAGGCGCTGTTTATCGCCGACGAGGATGTCGCCCAATGCGAGGCGATCGGCCGCCACGGCCTGCCCCTGATCCAGGAGAAAGCCGGCAAGGGCCGCGTCAATGTGCTGACCCACTGCAATGCCGGCTGGCTGGCGACGGTCGACTGGGGCACCGCGCTGGCGCCGATCTACATGGCGCACGAGGCCGGGATCGACATTCATGTCTGGGTCGATGAGACACGGCCGCGCAACCAGGGCGCCGCTCTGACCGCCTGGGAACTGGGCTCGCACGGCGTGAGGCACACCGTGATCGCGGACAATGCCGGCGGCCATTTGATGCAGCACGGGATGGTGGATCTCGCCATCGTGGGGACGGACCGCGTCACGCGCACGGGCGACGTCGCGAACAAGATCGGCACCTATTTGAAGGCGCTCGCGGCGCGCGACAACGATGTGCCGTTCTGGGTCGCCTCGCCCTCGTCCACGATCGACTGGTCCGTCGCCGATGGGATCGCGGAGATTCCGATCGAGGAACGATCTGCTGACGAAGTGACCGACGTGACCGGAAGGATGGCGGACGGAAGGATCGCCGCCGTTCGAGTGACCCCCGTCGGCAGCCCAGCGGCGAATCCTGCGTTCGATGTGACGCCGGGAAGGTTGGTGACGGGGTTGATCACGGAGCGCGGACGGTGCGATGCGACCGCGGAGGGCTTGCTGCGACTGTTCCCGGAGCAGCGCGTTTAGCCCCCGGCGGGTAACGACCGGACAGGAATGAAGACCATGCAGATCCTTCTGACGGGAGGGTCGGGGGATCTCGGCCAAACTCTCGCACCCATGTTGCTCGACAAGGGTGATACACCTGTTATTCTCGATATTCGTGCTCCGAGAGACCTGAAACCGGGGGCCGTGTTTATCGAGGGTTCGATCCTTGACCGGGCGAAGTTGAACGAGGCAGTTCGCGGCTGCGATTGTATCGTACACATAGCCGCCTGGCACGGCATCCACGAAAGCCGTGGCGAGAAAGACGCCTATGATTTCTTCGACCTGAATGTGCGTGGCACGTTTGAGGTTTTTGAGGCCGCGGCCTCTCTCGGGATCAGCAAAGTTGTATACATTTCCACAACCAGTGTCGATAAGCCTCGCACGCTGTATGGTCGCAGTAAGATCCTGGCCGAACGCATCGCCGAGGATTATGTCCGGTACAACAATATGAACGTGATTACCCTTCGCCCACGCGCATTCATTCCCCATTGGAACCATTCCGCATACGCGAGCTTCATCGAATGGGCGCGATGGTTCTGGAGGGGAGCCGTGCACATCGACGATGTCGCCTCGGCGGTCTTGTTGAGCCTCGATCTGATTTCCCGCCAGCAACCCGGACAGCACCCGGTGTTAACGCTTGATGGCGCATATGAATACACGGACGCCGATCTTGAACATTGGGACGCTGATGGTCCCGGTTCGACATTCAGGAAATACTATTCCGAATATTATGATCTGGCCGTGTCATATGGACTGGATCCGGCGGCGAGGCCATTCAGACTGGATATCTCCGAGACTGTTCGCTGGTTGGGCTATAAACCGTCGTACAGTCTGGCCCGGTTGCTGGTCGAACTCGCTGCCTATCGTGATAGCCAACCGCCGGAACCGGGCCAATTATGATACCGAGCGCGAATCGGGGAACTCCTTTTGATAACCAAATGAGATGCGTTCGCTTTGTGGCGACGAGCCGGAGGGAACCGTGTTGGGCGACCGTCCCAATCGGTCAATCAATTCGTGGGCGATATTGATACAGCCCCATATTCTCTGACTTCTCTGGATTTCCGGCTGCTCCCCTGTAAATCCTTGCGGTCTCGACGACGGTGTGTCGTCTGAACCGAGCGACCTACGTCGGTCCGGGCCGGTTGCAACGACGGATGGATCCATTCAAGAAGCCAAAAAAGCCAGGGGTTGCTCCAACCGAAAATTGAGCCGCCCACCCTGTCGACCGACTGTCTGGCGCCACACGATCCCTCGACAGGTTCCCCGGACGATCCCCGATCAAGTCGACGCAGCGGGATGACGGGTATGTTTATCATCGCCTGCCCATCAAGTGCGTCTGACCCCGGTGAACAAAATAAGCCCCTTCATCATATCCGTCAGATCGCTCCGGTACGCCACCGGCTGGTAATACAATCCCAGCGGCATGGCCGGCGCATCCTCGAACGCCTGACGCTGCATGTCGGCGGCGAGGGTTTTCTGCGCCGTGAAATTGGTCGCGTGCAGCCATTGATCGCGAAGCGACTCCAGTTTCGGGGCGGTCGGCCAGCCGAACCACGCGTCCTTACCGTTGCCGCGCAGCGCCGCGTTCCCCGCCGGATTGTCCCAATCGAGACCGCCCCACATCGAGCCGAAAATACTCCAGCCGCCCTCCGCCGGAGGCTGACGTCGCGTGATCCGCTGCACAACGGTGCCCCAATCGGTGGCAACGTAGTCGACGTTCAGCCCAATCTTGCCCAGTACGTCCGCGCCGACCTCGCAAATGGCAGTAATGCGCGGCACGTCGGCGGCGCCCAGGAAAGTGACTTTCTCGCCGTTGTATCCGGCCGCCTTCACCGCCTCGCGCAGCGCCGCGAGGTTCGGGTTGGCGCTGAAATTCTCCATACCGGCATCGGAGGCGTACGCTGAACTCGGCGCGAAAAAACCGACGTGGTCGTTGATGACGCCGGGATCGGCCTCGCCCGCGACCGCGGTCATGAATTCCTTTTGGTTCACGGCACGCAACGCCGCGCGCCGAATGGCGGCGTTGTCGAACGGAGGGTAAAGATGATTGAAGCGTAGCACCCCGATCAGGCCCGTGGTTTCCATGACCTCGACCCGCAAATTGCGGTCGGCTTTGAGTGATGGCACCAGGTCCATCACCGGCTGCTCGACCCAATCGACCTCTCCCGCACGCAGCGCGGCCGCCTGGGTCGAGGGATCCGGGGTCGTCAGCCACTCGACCCGGTCGAAATTCGCGATCCGCGGACCGGCGCAAAAACTGGCGACACCCTCGCGCGGCACGTATTTCTCGAATTTCGCATAGGCGTTGTGCGCCCCCGAAACCCGTTCCTCGGGCAGAAACCGGAATGGACCGCTGCCGACCATTTCGTTCAGCAATGTCGTCGCCGGAGTCAACGCGAGTCGTTCCGGCATGATCGCGGCGACCTGGTTCGTCGGCTTCGCCAGCGCCTGGGGCAGCAACGGGAACGGGCGGTTCAGCCGGAATACGATCTGCTTATCCGAAGGCGCCCCCAAATCGTCCGTCGCCGCCATCAACGCCTGGGCATACGGATCCTTGGCGGCCCAACGGCGCAGGCTGGCGACAACGTCGCGACCGAGAACCGGCGTCCCGTCGTGGAACAGCAGCCCGTCACGCAACGTCAACGTCCACACCTTCTGGTCGGCGTCGACGGTGTGGCCCGCCAGCATCTGATATTGCGCGTTGCCGGCAGCATCCAGCGCGAACAGCGTATCGAACACCATCATGACGTGATTGCGCGTGACGAATGCGCTGACGAGCGGATCGATCAGCGCCAGATCGGCGTAGGGAACGAATTTCAGCGTGGTGGCGGAAGCCGCTCGCACAATCGATGGGCACGCGATGCCGCCCAGTACGGCAGACGCGGCGGTACCTTTGACGAACTGACGTCTTTTCATGCTTATCTGCTCCGGCGGTGCTTCGCCTGGAGTGAATGAGCAAAAGCCGGGCCATTTGGGTTTTCCATGGTCGTGCCGTCGGGTTTCTGACGGCCGCCAGCCTGGTCGAGACGGTTTAGCCCGAGGCCGGCGCCAGGGGAGCACCACGTGGATGACCCGGCGGCGGCGTCAATCGTGGAGACGCGGCAGCCAACTTTCGATTTGCCCGTCGCGCGCGCCGGTTCTGAAAACCGCGGCGCACGACCAGCTCCTGTTTC
>JBEKGV010000420.1:0-4889 GCA_050012615.1 Acetobacteraceae bacterium
CGGTGAGGCCGCGCCAGACATAGCATCCTCCGCTCCGGCCGTGCCGCATTGTCCCCGATCGTTAGCCGGCACGCCAAGCGTTTAATGGGTAACGTACGGCCTTGGATTCGCATATACTGCAATCATGGCTTACAGGGGCGGAAATGCACACCGCTTTTCTCGTCATGGCCGTCCCCCGACTTGATCGGGGGATTGACCCGGCCGTCTGTCAAGGCGCGTGCGGCGATTGATGGCCGGGTCAAGCCCGGCCATGACGCATGTATTGAGGTACGCGCCCTTTAACCTGGCGCCTGAGGATCGAAATTACACCAAAACCGGTCCGCGTTCGTATCGCCGCCATGCGCTCATTTGGATCGCGGAGGTCAGGCAGTGCACGACCACCGGCCTGGTCTTCACAGCGAACGCACGTGCTATGCCATCGGCGATGTCCGATTCCTCGCGAATGGTGATTCCCTCGGCACCGAACGCGCGACCCCAGGCGGCGAAATCGGGGTTCGTCAGTTTCATCGCCTCCATGAACTTACGCTCGGGATAGCGCACGTAGCTATGCATCCCGATCGTGCCGTACATGGAATTGTCGGAGATGATCAGGATCGGACAGCCGCCATACTGCATCGCGGTGGCGAGCTCGTTGCCCATCATTAACGCGCCGCCGTCGCCGACGAACGCGACGACCTGGCGGCCGGGCCGCCGTAACGTCGCCGCCACCGCCATCGGCATGCCCGAGCCCATCGCGCCCACGATCGACGACAAAAACTCTTGCCCAGGTTTGAAACCGATGTAACGGTGGATGAAGGAGCCGAAATTGCCGGCGTCCGAGGTGACCACCGCATCATCGGCGAGATGTTTGTCAACCTCGCATACAATGGCGGCGAAGTTGATGCCGTCGGTCGTCGGCAGCCATTTCTTCTCCAGCAAACTCAGATGGATTTCGTGCAACTTCGACACCCAGCCTGAACGCTTCGCGGCATCCTTCGGCGTGCCCTTCGCGAGCAGACCTTTGATCACCTCGTGCGGATCGGCGGGGATGCCGAGGTCGACTCGCCAGACCCGGCCGATTTCGTTGGCGTCCGGCCACACATGAACCAGCGGCAATTGCGGCTGCGGCGCGGCGGGGAAGGTATAGGACTGACTGACGGAGTCGGTCAGCCGTTCGCCCAGGGCAACGATGAGATCGGCACGTTTCATTTCGGTAATCAGAGCGGGCGGCACGCGGATGCCCATATAGCCGCCGTAGTTGGGGTGCTGCGCGTCGAACAATTGCGGCCGCCGGTGGGTCGGACTGATCGGCAGCACCCACTCCTCTGCCAACCGGCGCAAATCCGCGAAGGCCTGTTTGTCGTACAGCGTATCCGACAGCAGAGCGCCCCCCACCATCACCAGAGGCCGCTCCGCCTGGGCCAGCATGTCCGCCAGCCGGTCAAGATCCTGGGGCCGCGCTCCGGCGACGACGCGCGGACGGGCAAGATTGAGTTCCGCGTCGGTTTCCTCGTCGAAGATATCCTCGGGCAGGATCACCGCGACCGGTCCGGGCGTGCCAGATTCGGCGAGGTGGAAGGCGCGAGCGATGGCCTCCGAGGCTTGTTCCGGCTCATTCACCTCGATCACGCATTTGGTGATGTCGGACAACAGTTTGGAGTAGTTTTGCTCCTGCAACGCCTGGCGGCCGAAGTCCTTGCGTTCCACCTGGCCGACCAGCATCACCATCGGCGTCGCGTCATGAAACGCCGAATGCAGCGAGACCATCGAATTCGATAGTCCCGGGCCGCGGGAGACGATGCACACGCCGGCCCGCGCGCGCAGGCGGCCGTCGGCGACCGCCATGAACCCGGCGCCGCCCTCATGCCGGCAGACGATCATGCGGATGGAGTTGCGCTCCGTCAGCACCGAGGTGAGGCCGACATAGCTCTCGCCCGGCACGCAGAACATCTGGTCGACGCCATGGGCCTCCAGGCTGTCGGCCAACAGGCGTGCGACGGTGGTGGTCATGGGTCCATGTCTCTCCGCAGTTCTTTTGAGACGATAAGGCGTGTAGGGAGCGGTGACCAGAGACGCACTCCGCGGCTTTGACGGGCTGAAAGGATCACGGATGCTGCGTGACGTTTATCATCGGACCCTCGCCTTGGCGGCCTCGCCGAGGGCACCGTGGTGGTTGGCGGCGGTGGCGTTCGCCGAGAGTTCGTTCTTCCCCATCCCGCCGGATGTGCTGCTGGTGCCGATGGCTTTGGCCCGGCCGGACCGGGCCTGGCGGCTCGCGCTGGTCTGCACGATCGCGAGTGTCAGCGGCGGGGCATTGGGGTATTTCATCGGTTACGCGGTGTTCGATCTGTTGGCGAAGCCGGTGATCGAGTTTTATGGCTATGGCACGAGGTTCGCCGCGTTTCAGGCGATGTATGCGCAATGGGGGTTGTGGGTCATTCTGATCAAGGGTCTGACACCGATTCCATACAAAATCGTGACGATCGCCTCGGGCGCGGCGAAGTTCAACTTTTGGGTATTCATGGCGGCCAGTGCCGTGACCCGCGGGGCGCGGTTTTTCATTGTCGCGACTCTGCTGCATTTCTGGGGGGATTCCGTGAAGGATTTTATCGAGCGGCGACTGACATTGGTCACCACCGGTGTCGCGTTGGGGATCGTCGGAGGGTTCGTGGCGTTGCGGTTGTTCTGATCAGCGAAGGCCGCGGAGTTCCAGGGACGATCCGGCCACGATATGGAAAATTCACCAGACCGTCGCCCGCGGCGAGCAGGCCCTCGGCCAATCGGACGGCGGCGCCAGGATTGAAATCCACAAGATAATCGGAAGCGCGCGATCTCGCGCAGTGCCGAGGGTGAACAGATAACGCGCACGGTTACGGAATTGGCGGCGGGATCTTTTCACATTTGGCCAATCTCAGGAGCCATTCGCGCACTACCTCGTGCGGAACCCCGTTTCCAGCCTCGATTTCTGCATCCGCGGCCGCGTCGGCGGCAGCTTCGATGGCCTCATCGGGCGGAATATCAAAAACAGACTCGATCTTGGCGTTAGCCATGCGGGACCTTCATTCAAGCCTGATATAGCATGAGCGGGGCGATTTGCATCGCCGCAAATAACGGGGTGGCGGGAAATCGGCTCATCGGTCGGCCGTCAACGCCCTCGCGTAGGCGGCGACGGTCGCCCTGAACCCCATTTCCAACGCATCGGCGGTCAGCTCGTGTCCGATCGAGGCCTCAGCCAGGAACGGCACGGCATCCATCAGCGGCGGAATGTTGCGCAGGTTCAGGTCGTGGCCCGCGTTGACGACGAGGCCGGCATCCGCCGCGGCCTTCGCGGTGTCGCCGATGGCGCGGAGCAACGTCGCATGGGTGCCCTCGCGGAATGCTGCGGCGTAGGCGCCCGTGTAGATTTCCACTCCGTCCGCGCCGGACTGACCAACCCGCGGGACGACCGCGGGATCGGGGTCGATGAACAGGATCACCCGGCAGCCCAGAGCCTTGATCGCGGCGATGGCCAGGTGCGCGAGGCTGGCCTGAACGTTGTCGAGTTTCCAGCCCTCCTCGGAGGTGAAAGCATCGGGGGCATCGGGGACGAGTGTGCATTGCTCGGGCAGGACCTCACGCAGGATCGCCATCAGGCGTTCCTCCGGATACCCCTCGATGTTGAATTCCTTCACCGGGCGGTCGGGCCGCATCAATTCGGCGATCAGCGTGACGTCGGAGCGGCGGATATGCCGTTCGTCGGGTCGCGGATGCACGGTCAGGCCCTCGGCACCGGACTCCAGTGCGATGCGGGCGAAGTGGGCGATGTCGGGCACGCCGGTGCGGCGCGAGTTGCGCAGCAGGGCGACCTTATTGAGGTTGACGCTGAGACGGGCCATCCGGAAATGATAGCGGACGGAGCGTGGGGAAAACAGCACGGTCGGCCGTTCGCCGCATCGGTCGGCTGAGCGGCCGCGGCGGGATCACTTCATTTCTGACACGAATTCATGCTGCACAGAGATGTTTGTGAACCAGAATGATCTCGAACAGACCATGCGGCAAGTGGCAAGCGCTAACCCGAACGACATCGAGCTCCTGGTCAGGATTTTCCGCTCTGTACCGTGATCCAACCCTCGCGGGCTCCGTCAGCTTGTCGCGAATAACACAATAAATCCCGACAATAAACCGCCGAGTCCCGACATAAATTCTCGACCGTCACTGTCATAAAGCGGTGGGCACGCTCCGTTGAGCGAGACCCTGAATCACCGACAAAAAAAGGGAGAACGCCTCATGTCAGCAACAGCCGCCAACTCCGTTCCAATCCCTTGGTGGAAGGAACCAACCAAGGATCAATGGCTGGCCTGGGTCGCTGCCTGGCTCGGGTGGACCCTCGACGCTTTCGACTTCACGATTTTCCTGCTGCTGATGGTGCCGATTTCCAAGGACTTCGGTGTTCCGCTGACTGCGGTCGCCATTGTCTTCACTCTCACATTGTGGATGCGGCTGGTCGGCGCCACCGCCTCCGGCTGGCTCGCCGACCGGATCGGCCGCAAGAAGCCGTTGATGATCTCGATCGCCTGGTTCTCGGTCTGCAACCTGCTGGCCGGCCTCGCGCCGAGCTTCTGGTTGCTGTTGGTGTTCCGCACCGTTCTCGGCATCGGCATGGGCGCGGAATGGCCCGCCGGCGCGGCGCTGGCGATGGAGACGTGGCCGCAACGCTCGCGTGGCTTCATGGGCTCGGTCCTGCAGGGTTCCTGGGGCCTGGGCGCCCTGCTCTCCAGCGCGGCCTACGCTCTGCTTTTTGATTCGATCGGCTGGCGGGGTCTGCTGCTGATCGGCGTGCTGCCCGCCCTGTTGATCGTCTACATCCGCAAATACGTCAAAGAGCCCGAGATCTGGATCGAGAACCGGCGCAAGCAGCGCGCCGAGAACCG
>JBEKGV010000421.1:0-4882 GCA_050012615.1 Acetobacteraceae bacterium
CCCCCGGTTCACCCTCGTCATCCCCCGGCATCGTCCGGGGGACCTATCGCCGCACAGTGCCGTTACAGGTGGCCCGGACGATGCCGGGCCATGACGTCGAAAGGCCGGGCCATGACGTCGAAAAGCCGGACCATGAGGTCGAAAGGCCGGGCCATGACGTCGAAAAGCCGGGCCATGACGAACGTTTAAACGGCACCCACGCCCTCACGCTGGGCGCGTGTCGACCTGGCCGGATTTGATCGCGGCCCGCAGTAGCTTCCAATCCTCCTGCGTCTGATCGGCGTAGGCGGTCGCGAAAGCGGAGATCGCGGCATCGAATGCGCCGCCGCTGCCCATATACCCCGCGATCGCAGCCGCATCGCCGGATCGCGCGTGCGCTCGCGCCAACGTCACCCCGCAGAGCGTCGCATGGTGCGACAGGCTGGTTTCCGCGACCTCGTCCGCCATGCGCGCGAGTGCCCGATCCTTCAACTGCCTCACGTAGCAGTGCTGATCGTCACCCGACTGATCGGTCCAACCCAGAAACAAATCGCTCTGCGCCTGGACGATCCGCTGTCCGATCACCACGCGTTTGCCCGGGTTCGGATATTCCGAGGGCCGCGTGTACGGTGCCAGAACCGATGTCCGCGCCTCCTTGATCTGCAACAGCAACGGTGCATTGTCCGGGCTCACGAACAAGCCGATGGCGCAGAATGTTCCGACGCTGCCGACCCCCACGACCTTGAAGGCGACGTCGGCGAGGTCGTAACGCTCGACTAACAGCCGCCGTTCCTCGGACAGCGAGCGCCGGTACGTCTCGAAGGCGGTACGGGCGACGATTTCATAGGTGTCGTCGCCCTGCCCCGTCAGCGGGAAAATCAGCGGCGGCTTCGGGATGATACGCCAGGTGCCCCGGCGCTTTTCGATCAAATGCGGATAGCCCGTCAGTGTCGCCTCGGTCCCGGCGGCCACGAGGCGAACTTCCCGCTCGCGCAGTTTGGGGTCCTCGATCGCATTGATCACGTCCATCACGTCGACTTTCGAACGCCAGAGTTCGAGCGGCGGCAGATGGATCAGCGATCGCATATGAACGCGGTATGACATCACGGCCGTGCGGGCGAGCTGGCGGCCGATACGGCCGGTGAGACCGCGGGTTTTCGCCTCCAGCACGAAGCTTGTCGCCAGGCGCTTCAGGTCCCACTCGAATGGCGCCGGCAACGTCTCGTCGAAGTCGTTAATGTCGAATATTGGCGTGCCTTCAGGGGTCGCGAAGGTACCGAAATTATGCAGGTGGCAATCCCCGCAGGCCTGCACCCAGAGACCGCTGGTTGGCGTATGCACGAGGTCGGCGGCCATGATGGCGTCGGCGCCACGCAGGAATGTCGCGGGCGAAGCGCTCATCCTTTCGTATCGTATAGGCAACAAGTGCGAGATGTTCTGCCGCAGGCTCTCGGTCAACGCCGTTACCGGGTCGGCACGATCAACCGGTTTGGTCCACGCCGCATGGGCTCCCCGGGGCACTTCCCTTCGCAGGGCGCGGCCCTCCGCCTGCCGGTCCTTGGCCGGACGGTGACGGTCGATCGCGATTGGCAGCGGAAGCATCCGCTCCATTTTGCGCGGGAGTTGACGTAAGTTCAAGTAGAGTAAGGTTACGGAATGATGTTAGGTGCCAGGAACGTCACGACAAACAGAATTGCCGCCACGATCAGGCCCGCGACGACGTCATCGGCCATGACGCCGATCGCCCCGCCCTTTCCCTCGGCCCATCCGACCGGTCCCAGTTTGGTGATGTCGAAGAAACGGAACAGAACGAACGCGGCGAGCAGGCCGTAAAACGAGACACGGCCAAGACCAAGCATGGCGATCCACTGACCGGCGAATTCATCGATCACGATCCAACCGGGGTCGCCCGGTTCGTTTGTCTCGTGGATGGCCCAGGTGCCGATGACGCAGGTGGCGATGGCGAGCAGGGTGAGGAAACGATGGTCGAGCCACAGGGCGACGGCACCTATGAGGATCGCGGCGAGCGACGCGACGGTGCCGGGAGCGTAAGGAACGCGCCCGATCCCTCCCCCGCTGGCGATCCAATGCATGGGGGTCATTTGAAGATCCGCTCCGGTTTCAGTCGGCGACCGCATCAGGACGCTGATGGTCGATCATTCCCGCCCTTCGCGCCAGAGCACCGCTCGCATGCTTCAGTCCAGATCAGCCGAAGGTGAATTTGGCGAAGATCGCTTCGGCCCGTTTGAACGCCTTATCCACAGCATCTGCCGGCGTCATGCCATTTTTGATGACATCGGCATGGGCCACTCCCCACAGCTGTTCGGCGTTCACCTGACCCCAGGCCGGATTGAACCCATTGAAGGTGGGGATCGTCGGACTCAACACGGCCTCGTGCACGTAAGGTGAGCGGAACGGATCCGAGGGGTCCAGCCAGAACGGGTCTTCTTTCACGATCGACGGAATAACCGGCACCCAGCGGCCCAGGCCGCCCTTGAGGTTCTCGTTCATTACTTCCGGGCGCATGAAGAATTTCATGAAATCCTTGGCCACCCCGACGTTTTTCGCGCCTTTCGGGATGAAGCCGCCGCCCGCTGCCATCTGGGCGGTCATCGGTTGGCCGTCGTTCTTGTTCGGCAGGCCCATCACGACCATTTCCTCGTAATAGGCTTTCTTGTCCTTGATCATCGCGAGTTCGGTCGACAGCGTGCCGTCGAAATCCATCACGAAAAGTTTTTCGTGGTAGGCGTTGTTGTCGTCGGCATCGTTCCACGTCAGCGCCTCCGGTGGCACAAAACCTTCCATGTAGACATTGGTCATATATGTGACGGACCTGATCGCCGCCTCACGCACGACAGGGTCGTCGGTGTGGAGCTTGCCGTCACTGGTGACGATGCCACCGCCGCCATTGGCGATCAGGAAGTGGGCGAACAGACCGTTTCCGTCGTTCGGTCCGACGGTGGTGATCTGCAAGCCCAGAGCGTACAGCCGGCGCATGCCCTTGGCGCGCAACACCGTCTGAACCGGCTTGAAGAAATCCCAGTAGGCGTCCCAGGTCTTTGGAGCATCCGACAGTTTGAAGCCCGCCTTCGTGACGAGATCTCCCCAGATATGCATGGGGGCGCAGGCCTGCTTGACCGGAGCCAGATAGAAGCTGCGCTGCTTCGTGACGCTGTTGTAGAAACTGGAGGCCAGTCTCGCGGTTTCGCTGAGTTGAGATTTATGGGCCTCGACAACGTCGCTTACGTCGACCAGCCGGTCATACCAGGCATTCTGCGGCAAAATCGTCGCCGGGGCGTCGTGGAAAATGAGATCGGGCACTTCGCCGCTGGTCAGCGCGGATATCGCCTTCTGGTTCAGCGCCTGAAAGGGCATGATGCTGAAGTCGATCTTATTGCCGCTTTCTCGCTCATAATCCGCGACCGTCTTGCGGAAGGCCGCGTCCTCTTCGGGGACGAAGCCCTGCACGACCCAAACGACAGCGGTGGTGCCCGCCGCGTTGGCGATGTACGGCCGCGCCAGAGCCCCTGCTGCCGCGATACCCAATGAGCCACGAAGCACCGACCGCCGGTTCATGGGATCCATGACCGTGTCCTTCCCTGTTTGCCGGAGGCCGAAACGTCGGCTCGTGAGGGTGGTTTCGGCAACGGACTTTGTTATTGCGGCAAGGCTAGGACCGGTTGGCCCCACCGGTCAATCGTTCTTTCCTGTCTTGATTTTGTAACATATTGCCAGCGTCCGCGTCTCCCCTCACACTCCTGATCCAAGGCGCGCAACCGGGGATTTGAAGACGATGAAATCAAGCCGAATGACCACTTACATTCTGATCGCGATGGTGCTCGGTATCGTTGTCGGCGGACTGATCCATTCGCAGTTCGACGATCCGGCGGTCCATAAATTGTTCGCCGGCTACATCGGCATCGGCAGCACGATCTTTCTCCGGCTGATCAAGATGATCATCGGGCCTCTGGTGTTTTCCACCCTGGTGGTCGGGATCGGTCACATGTCCGACGCGGGAGCGGTCGGACGCGTCGGCGCAAAAGCGATGCTGTGGTTCATCAGCGCATCCCTGGTCTCACTCACCCTCGGCCTCATTCTGGTCGACCTGTTTCAGCCCGGCTCCGGGGTCCATAAAGTTGTCGCGGGTGTCAGTTCGGGAATCGACGCCCATGCGATGACGCTCGATGGGTTCATCAAGCACGTGTTCCCTGACTCTGCCGTGCGCCCGATGGTGGACAACGAGATCCTGCAGATCGTGTTGTTCTCGATCTTCTTCGGCGTCGCCTGCGCCTCGATGGGGTCTCGTGCAAGATTGGTGCTGGAGGCGATCGAGGGTTTGTCCCACATCATCCTCACCGTCACCGGCTATGTGATGAAGCTGGCTCCGTTGGCGGTGTTCTGCGCGATGTCGGCGACCATCGCGACCAACGGGCTTGGCATCCTGCTGAACTACGCGAAATTCATGGGCGAGTTCTACTTTGGCCTTGTCTGCCTCTGGCTCGTCCTCATCGGCGTCGGCTTCCTGATACTAGGCCCGCGGGTCCAGCGTTTGATTGGACTGGTGCGGGAACCGTTCCTGCTCGCATTCTCGACCGCGAGTTCCGAGGCGGCTTATCCCAAGATGCTGGAGCAACTCGCGAAGTTTCCGATATCCCGGAAAATCTCCAGTTTCGTGCTGCCGCTTGGCTATTCGTTCAACCTCGACGGCACGATGATGTATTGCACTTTCGCGAGTGTCTTTATTGCCCAGGCCTATGATATTCCGCTGACCTTGGGGACGCAGATCGGGATGCTGTTGACGTTGATGTTGACCAGCAAAGGTGTCGCGGGAGTGCCGCGCGCGTCGCTGGTGGTGATCGCGGCGACGCTCAGTCAGTTCGGCCTGCCTGAGGAAGGGCTGCTG
>JBEKGV010000422.1:0-4878 GCA_050012615.1 Acetobacteraceae bacterium
AGCCGGCCAAAGCGAGCGGTCACGTCGCCGACCAGTTTCTCCACGGCCGCTCCATCAGTGATGTCGCAGGCGAACGCGGCCGCGTTGATCTGATAGCTCGATGTCAATTCGCGTGCGACGCCCTCGGCCTGGTCGCGGCTTTGCGCGTACATGACGGCGATGTGCGTGCCTTCCTTCGCGAGGGCATGACAGATGCGCTGTCCGAGCCCGCCGTTGCCGCCCGTCACCAGTGCGACCGCGCCCCTGAGTTCCATGAGATGTCTCCCGCGTGCGGGTGCGCGGCCGTGTGGCGGCGCGTGCCCGTGTTTGTTCGAGTGTGCCCTCTAACCCTTGGTCAGGGCAACATGCTGACGGGGAGCAAGATGCCGGTCTGACGGTGGCATTGACTTTCCCGGGATTTGGCCTATGTCTCGGCATATGCCAAGAGGTGACCATGTTCCCCGAGCGACACGTCAAACTGTTCAAAAACGGCCGTAATCAGGCTGTGCGCATCCCGCGGGAGTTCGAGTTGCCGGGCGAAGACGCAATCATTCGGAAAGAGGGCGACCGGCTGATCATCGAGTTGGCGCCGGCGAAATCGTTGCTACGGCTTTTGGCGACGATGGCGCCGCTGGAGGAGGAGTTTCCGCCAATTCCCGATCCGGCGCCCGATCCCGTCACGTTTTGATGCCGTATTTGCTCGATACGAACATCGTTTCCGACCTTATCCGTGCGCCTCAGGGCCGCGCCGCCGCCCGGATCCGGGAGGTGGGGGAGGCGCTGGTCAGAACCAGCATCGTCGTTTCGGCGGAGTTGCGGTTTGGGGCGCGGAAAAAGGGATCGCTAAGATTGGCGGGGCGTCTTGAGGCGGTTCTGGCGGTGCTCAAGGTGGTGCCATTCGAGGTGCCGGCGGACGCGATTTACGGGCAGATACGCGCACGGTTGGAGCAGGCGGGGACGCCGATCGGTGGGAACGACCTGCTGATCGCGGCACAGGCGATAGCGCTTGGGGATACGTTAGTGACCGATAATGAAAGAGAGTTCGGACGTGTAGAAGGACTTAGCGTCGAGAACTGGCTTCGGAGTTCCTGACAAGTCCTGACTTATGTTGACCCGGCCGTGCGGGTCGGCGCCAGCGCATCGAGGCTCTCCCGCAAAGCCTCGTCCAGAATCGCGGTGGCGCGGTCGATCTCGTCGTAAGACACCGTCAGCGGCGGCGCGATGCGCCACACAGAGCCTCGCTCCGGGCGGCGGCGGATGTTCATGCTCAGCCCTTTCTCGAAGCATTTCTGTGTCGTCAACGCACCGAGTTCATGGGCTGGAGCGCGGGACGCACGATCGCGCACGAGTTCCACGCCGAGCAAAAGCCCCAGCCCGCGAACGTCGCCGATGACCTCGTGCCGCTGCTGCAGTTCGTCCAGACGGCCGCGCAAATAGGTGCCCATTTCGTTCGCCCGGGCCACCAGGTGCTCGTCGGCGATCACCTTCAACACGGCGAGGCCAACTTCCGCCGGCAGCGGGTCGGAGACATGACTCGTGTAGAACGTGAAGTGCTTCTCATAGAGTGCCTCTTCGATTTTGGCGGTCGTCGCCACCGCCGCCAGTGGCAGGCCGCCACCGAGCGTCTTCGACATCGCCATGATGTCGGGCACGACACCGAAATATTCCGAGCCGGTCTTCGTGCCGATCCGGCCAAACGCTGTCTGTGCCTCATCGAAAATCAGCAGCATGCCGCGATCGTCCGCCGCCTTGCGAAGCGCCTGCATGAACGACTTCGGCGGCACGAGAACGCCGCCGGCGCTGATGACTGGTTCGGCGATGATGGCGGCGCCGCGTCCGTTCGACTGCATGTCGAACATCTTCAGGGCGAGTTCCAGATTGGCGAGCGCGGCCTCTTCCTCGGTCGCGGCTTGGATATAGGGCCGATAGGCGTTGGGTTCGGGAATGACGAATATGCCGGGCGCGGGTACGCCGTAGCCTCTGCGGTCGCTGGCCAGCGATACCGAACTCGCACCGCCGGTGATGCCGTGCCAGGAACCGCCCAGAGCCAGGATCTCGTAGCCGTCGGTGTACATTTTCGCCATGCGCAAGGCGACTTCCGTGGCTTCGGATCCGGTGTTGATGAAGATCGACTTCCTGATGTCGCCGGGCAGCCAGTCGCGCGCGAGCGTCTGGGCCAACTCCGCCACGACCTCGGGGATCATGCCGCTGAAGAAGTGGAACGCCTTCTCGCCGGCGCGATGGACCGCCTCGACGATGGCCGGGTGATTGTGCCCGATCGTGGCGCACATCTGGCCCGAGGTGAAATCCAGATACTCGCGGCCCTCGCTGTCCTTGACGATCGTGCCTTTCGCGGAACGGAACAGATTGGGGAAGGCGTCACCGCCGTACCTGACGAGGAATTCCTTGGATGCTTCCCGAAGCGCTTCGCTCATAAAGGTCTCCTCGGTGAGGCCGTGCCGGTCATATCACACGACTTTCAGCCAGCATGGAAAGTTCGCCTCGAGACAATCCGAGTTCACCGCAATAGATTTCGGTGTTGTGCTCGCCGATTAGCGGGGCGCGCCGGGAGATGCGCCAGGGAGAGTCGTTGTAGATGGCGGCCTCGCCTGGATAGGTGAAAGTCCGGCCCAGTTCCGGATGCTCTACTTGCTTCCAGAAACCGCGATCGTGCAGGTGGGCATCGTCCAACAACTCCTCCGGCGCGCGCACCGCTCCCCACGTGAAACCCCGCTCCTGGGCCGCGTGATAAACTTCCTCGGCCGGCAGGCTGGCGATGAAGTTGGCGAGGAGACCGTCGATGATATGCGGTGCACTCGCCGCGATGACCGCCGGGTCCTGGTATTTTGGATCCTTGAGATCTCCCGCCATGCCGTAACTGTCCATCAGGTCCGCGAGGTTCCTGACGTTCCGGGGGGTAAGACCGCCGGTGATCAGAGCGGTGACATACGACCCGTCTTTGGCGAGGAACTGGGTCCGGTTGGTGGGACCAACCGCGTGATGGCGGCCTGTCTGACGCCGCAGCACCTCGCCGCGGTAGACATAGTTGGCGATCGCGGCTTCGGTTGTCAGCGCGCAGGCCTCGTGAATCGAAACGTCGATGTACTGCCCGAGCCCGGACGCTGTCCGGTGGACCAGAGCGGCCATAATGGAAATGTAAGCGAAATGACAGCCCATGTGCCAGGCATTGCCGCCACCGGGCGCGATCGGCGGTGCATTCGGCACGTCCACCTCGTCATAACCGCAGGAGGCCATCTCGCCACCCGCCGCCATGTGGAGCAGGTCACTGGACAGAAAATCTTGCCACGGGCCGGTCTGGCCGAACGGGGTCAGCGAGCACAGGATCAGGCCAGTGTTTTGCTCCCGAAGGGACTTGTAATGAAGTCCGAGGGATTCCAGGGTGCCAGGTCGGAGCGTCTCCAGAATGACATCGGCATCCGCGGCCAGACGCCGGAACAGCACCCGTCCGTCGGCGGTGTTCAAATCCAAGGTGATGCCGCGTTTTGAAGTGTTGTAGTGCCAGAACGACAGGCTGCGCTCCGGGTCGGGAATGTCGTCGAGGAACGGCCCGACGTGACGACAGGGCTCGCCGCCGGGCGGTTCGATCTTGACCACGTCGGCGCCGAGATCGCCAAGTAGCTTGCCGCAGAACTGGCCCTTTTCATCAGCGAGTTCCAGAACTCGCAGGCCCGCCAAGGGCCCGGTCTGGGGCTCGCTCATCGCAGGATTTCGTTCCCCAGCGTGTCGTCCATGTAAGGAAAGCGCGCTCGCTGCGTGGGCCAGAACGTGCCGTCGTCGAACCCCGCCCGGAGTTCTTCGTGGCTGAAGCCCAACAGGCCTTCGACAATCTCCTGAGTGTGTTGGCCGATCATGGGGCTCGGCAGGTGATTCGCCGCCGGGGTTCGCGACATTTTAAACGGAGCATTCTGCACTTTGTGGCGTCCGAGCGCCGGATGGTCCATCGGCAGATACATTTGCCTGTCGCGCAATTGAGGGTCGTGCTCCACTCGATCCTCGGCGCTTTGCACGGGGAGGGCGCGAACACCGGCGGCCTGGCACTTTTCCGTCAGTTCGTATTTGCCGAGGGTCGTGCTCCAGGTTTCGATGTGCTGGTCAAGCTCCTCCTGGTGCTCCAGGCGGCCGGCGATTGTCGCGAATTTCGCCGAACCGGCCCATGGCGGAGCACCCATCACCTGGACCAGGTGCTGCCATTCCTCGTCGGTGTGGCAGACGATCACGCACCAGTCATTGTAGCCGCCGGGATCGGTGCGATACGCATTATGCGGCGCGACGGTTGGGCCGCGGTAATTGTTGACCAGAGGTGTGCCCGGCCAGTGCGCCCGGTTGCCGGGAGGAAAGCCAGACCGGCGCGATCCGCGTCCGTTCACCGTGATGTCCAGCAGTGCCGGACCGTTGAGCGGAATGCTCGATACCATTTGCGATTGATCGATATGCTGGCCTCGACCGGTTTTGTTGCGATGATAAAGGCCAGTGAGGGCACACATCGCCCCGTACATGCCGCCGGTGTCGTCCATATACGACCAGCCCCAGCCAGCCGGCGGCTTGTCCGGCAAACCGGACAGATACGTCAGCCCCGACACCGATTGGGCGACCGGACCGAACGTGGTGTAATGGTGGTTACGGCCTGTATGACCGTAGCCCGACATCGAAACATAAACGATGTCCGGTTTGATCTTGCACAGCTCCTCGTACCCGAGGCCCCAGTTCCGCAGCACCCGCGAACTGAAATTTTCAATCACGATGTCGGAGATGGCGATCAGCCGCCTGACGATCTCCAGGCCTTTGGGGCTGCGGACGTTCAGGCTGAGGCTTTTCTTGTTGACGTTGGTGTCGTTGAAGTTTCCCGAGGTGTTCAGGTTGACCTCGAGATGCTGAGGC
>JBEKGV010000423.1:0-9507 GCA_050012615.1 Acetobacteraceae bacterium
TCAAACAGTCGCGGACACCGGGCTTTGGGTGAAGGGTGGAACCCGTTGACGCGAGTTTTTGGTTAGTTTTATTAACGTGCGTTGGAAAGCTTCAAGCGGGATGAGATTGTTTTGATGGACACACAGCCGGCATTCGGGACGAAGGACCTGTTCACGCACCTCGTTGGCGACATCGCCAAAGCGGTCTGCGAGCGTGCCGGCGAAACGCGGCAGCAGCAGATTGGCCGCACCGAGGCCGCCGCTCACACGGTCATGGGCTTCATGCCTCGCGATGTGATCGAGGTCTTGCTCGCCAGCCATTGCGTGATGTTGCACGAGATGATCGTCGACAGCGTGCATGGGACGCTGCGCGGCGATCCACAGACGACGCGACGCGCCACGCGCGGCAATATCGTCGCCATGGACAAGGCGTTCGGCAACAACCTCGACCGGTTGGAACGCTATCAGAACCGCCATGCGGAGGGCCGGCGTGACGCGCCGGAGGAGGCCTCGACGGAGGTGGAGATCGCCGAGCGGGTGCGGAGGCACCAGGCGAGTGCGGCAACTCCTCCGTCCTCGGCGGCGAAGGAAGCTGCAGCGGGCGGCACGCCGGCGCCCGAACGTCAGGACGCGGCGCGATCGGAAGCGGTTCCGTCTGGTCCAACGCCGGAGAGGATCGCGGCCTGCATGGCGAGTAAGGAGGCGATGGACGCGTTGGACGCGGGCGATGCAGAGGGGTTCGCCCGGGCCATGGGCGTGGACGTGCCGGGTGACGCTTATCTCGGGGCAGCCGCCGCCGAGGGGAGCCCGTTTTGTCGTCCGGGTTCGGGAAACGGGTCGGGGGGCCGGACTGACCGGGTCGAGGGGGCGGTGCGTCGGGCGGCGCAGGCACGATCGTGACGGTATTGTCCAGCGCGGCCACCTTGCGAGGCACGTGCGGCGATTGATGGCCGGGTCAAGCCCGGCCATGACGAGTACGCGAGCCCGGCCATGACGAGTACGCGAGCCCGTCCATGACGAGTACGCCAGCCCGGCCCGGTCCGGTCCGGTGGGATACCGCGATCCCCGCGAACGCCTGTATAACCCCCCGCACGTGCCCAGTAAGGATTTCTCATCATGCGCCCATCCGGCCGATCCGCCGACGCGTTGCGCGACGTCTCGCTCACCACCGGCTTCTCGCGTCACGCCGAGGGCTCCTGCCTGATCCGCATGGGCCGCACCGAGGTGCTGTGCGCGGCCTCGGTCGAAACCCGCGTTCCTCCGTTCCTGCGCAACTCCGGTCTCGGCTGGGTCACCGCCGAGTATGGGATGCTGCCGCGCGCCACCCATACGCGCGGCGACCGGGAGGCAGCGCGCGGGAAGCAGTCCGGCCGAACCCAGGAAATCCAGCGATTGATCGGCCGCTCGCTGCGCGCCGTCGTCGACCGCGCGGCGATGGGCGAAATGTCGATCACGCTCGATTGCGACGTGCTGAACGCCGATGGCGGCACGCGGTGTGCCTCGATCACCGGGGCCTGGGTCGCGCTGTCGCTGGCGTTCCGCCATTTGGTGAAAATGAATGTGCTGAAGACCGTGCCGCTCACAGGCCAGGTCGCGGCCGTATCGTGCGGGATCGTCGGCGGCGAGCCGGTGCTGGATCTGGATTATGACGAGGATTCCTCGGCCGACGCGGATGCCAATTTCGTGCTGACGGATGCCGGCGGGCTGGTGGAGATCCAGGCCACCGCCGAGAAGAATTCGTTTTCCGAGGGCGAGTTCTCGCAGCTGCTGCGGCTCGCCCGCACCGGCACGACGGCGCTGTTCGAGGCTCAGCGCAAAGCGATCGGCGCCTGATGGGGGAAGATTAATCGGGGACGAAGGATGGGCCGCAAACTTTTGCCTGACAGCCGGCTTGTGCTCGCCAGCCACAACAGGGGCAAACTCGTGGAGCTGGCGGACCTGCTGCGCCCGTATCGGATCGAAATCATTTCGGCCGGCGAACTTGGACTGCCGGAGCCTGAGGAAACCGCAACCGACTTCGCGGGCAATGCTCGGATTAAGGCACTGGCGGCCACGACCGCCACGGGGCTGCCCGCGTTTTCCGACGATTCCGGTTTCTGCGCCGCCGCCTTGTCCGGCCAGCCAGGCCCCCTGTCGGCGCGTTGGGCCGGCGCGGACAAAGACTTTGCGAAAGCCATGGCTTTGGTGAATGAGCGAGTGGGAGACGCGGCGGACCGGCGAGCATGGTTCGTGGCGGCGCTGTGCCTCGCCTGGCCGGATCAGCACACTGAAACGTATGTCGGGCGGGTCGACGGCAGCATGGTCTGGCCGCCGCGCGGCGATAACGGTTTCGGCTACGATCCGATGTTCGTTCCCGAGGGCGGCAGCCTGACATTTGGCGAAATGGACGCTGGCGTGAAACACACCGTCAGCCATCGTGCTCGAGCGTTCGCCCAGGTAATGGCGTCTTGTTTGGGCTGATTGTTTGGCTGGCGTTGGTGAGCGGAGTGGTATTCGCGAGCGACACTCCGTTCGTTCACGCGCCGCAATTCGCTGACGCGGGTTCGGGTGCGGCGAAAGGGGCTCTCGTCTGGCTCCCCGGCACATATGGCGGAGACCAGACCGGTCCACCGGCTCCGCCGGATTTTGTCGGCCGTGAGGCTGCCGCCGGCTGGGACATAAGGTGCTTCAATCGGGATCGCGGTGACGATCCGCTCGACCGGGGCGCCGAATTATTGGTGCGCGGGGTCCTGGGTTTGCGGGACCAGGGCTACCACCGGATCATCGTCGCGGGTCACTCGCGCGGGGCGTGGATCGGGTTGACGGTGTTGGCGCATCCCGGTCTCGTCGACGCGGTGGTGGCGTTTTCTCCCGCCGCGCATGGCACCCGAGAGGAACGCAAACCGCAGGCCATGGCGGATTGGGCAGCGTTGTGGGCGGCGGCTGTGAACAACGGGACGCGGGTCGTGCTGGTGCAATTGACCGACGATCCGTACGACTTTGATCCGGCGCGGCGACTGGCCGTCGCGCGGGAGCGGTTTGGCGACAACCTGCTGTCGATCTTCCTGCCCTCAGAGCCACGTGGTCATGCGGGTGTCTACGATCCGGCGTTCGATGAGAGGTTTGGCGCGCGGATCTCGGGGTTTGTTGATTGACCAATCGGCGCGATCACTCACCACGTCGCCCCCGGATTGTCCCCATAGGCGTAAATCAAGGTCGGAGCGTCTCACTTTTCTCGTCAAGCCCGGCCATGACGCGTGAATGGGGTACACGCCCCTTAATTTAGCGCCTATGGGGCTTGACCCGGTGATTGCTGGCCGGCTCGGTCGCGAGCCATGACGTGGTTAACGACTGCGCCGAAGAGTCCGTCATTTGGGCGATCGGTACTTTACCGACAAATTCGGCGGTCGATATAATCTCGTGTTCATGATTTATTTAGAAATCAGGCGCGATATCGGACTCCATTCATCGACCATGGAGTTGCCGAGATGGCCCACGGGCCAGTGACGATACAAACAGCTTCGGCAAGCGACGCCACACCGGTTTGTCGGGATATCCCGGCATTCGACGCAACCCAATTCGCCGAACTCAGCGAGGCGATCGGCGACGACGGCGCGGCGGAGATGGTCGAGATCTTTGAAACCGAAACCAGGCAACGCATGCGACGGCTCAGCGGCGGCAGCCAGGACATCGCCACACAATTGCGTGAGATGCACACGCTGAAAGGCGCCGCGAGCACCGTTGCAGCGCCGCGCCTCGCCGAGCTGAGCCGAATATTGGAAGCCGCGGCCCGTAGCGGAATCGCCCCCGCGCCCGATCAACTCGAAGCGCTCACCGTGGCGTTGGAGGCGTATTTAATGGCGATGCGGGGCTGGATCGGACGTCGCTCTCCGGCGGCCTGAGCCGTTACCGGATCAAGCCGGTCAACGGGCTCGACGGATCGGCGCCCATCCGGCGCGGCATACGCCCGGCGAGATAGGCCAGCCGCCCTGCCTCAATGGCGTGTTTCATGGCCCGCGCCATCAGCACGGGATGCTTCGCATGCGCGATCGCGGAGTTGAGCAGCACCGCGGTACAGCCAAGCTCCATCGCGATCGCCGCGTCCGACGCGGTGCCGACGCCAGCATCGACCAGGAACGGCACGGTGACGTGCTCCATCATCATGCTGATCATCGCCGGGTTCTGCACGCCAAGACCGGAGCCGATCGGCGCGCCGAGGGGCATGATCGCGACACAGCCCATCTCCTCCAGCCGCTTGGCGGCCAGGGGGTCGTCGGCGCAGTAGACCATGACCTCGAACCCATCCTTGATCAGCACCTCGGCCGCCTCGAACGTGCCGCGCATGTCGGGATACAGCAGCGGCGGTGGACCGAGCACTTCCAGTTTGACGAGGTTCCAGCCGCCCGCCTCGCGCGCCAGGCGCAGGGTCCGCACCGCCTCATTGGCGGTGAAGCAACCGGCTGTGTTGGGCAGGTAGGTGTATGCTTTGGGGTCGACGAAATCCTGCAGCATCGGAGCCTTGGGGTCCGACAGATTGACCCGCCGAACCGCGACGGTAACGATTTCCGCGCCGCTCGCGGCGATGGCGGCGCCGGTCTCCTCAAGGTCCTTGTAGCGGCCGGTGCCGACGATCAGACGGGAGCGGAACGTTCTGCCCGCCACGGTCCAGGTGTCTTCCCCGGTGTCTTTTCCGGTGTCTTTTCCCTGGGGGGTGCCATCAGCGGCCACAACCTGGTCCATTTTCAGCCTCCACCGATGAAGTGCACGATTTCCAACTGATCTCCGCTGGCGAGCCACGTTTCCGCGAGCAGCGTAAGGACGTCACTCATCGGATAAGTATGGGGCGGCGGGACAGTTCCGGCAATCCGCGGCGGTTTCAACGCAGCGCCGCGAAGAACGCGCGCAGCAGAGCGGCGGCTTCCGTCTCACGTACGCCGCCGATGATTTCCGGGCGGTGGTGACAGGACGGCGAGTCGAAGATCCGCGCGCCGTGTTCCACGCCACCGCCTTTTGGGTCGTAGGCGCCGAAGATCAGCCGGCGGATGCGGAACAGGCTGATGGCGTGCGCGCACATCGGGCAGGGCTCCAGCGTTACGACGAGGTCGCAGTCCGTGAGCCGAGGATCGCCGCGGGCGGCTGCGACCGACCGCAGGACCAGCATCTCCGCATGGGCGGAGGCGTCATGCAGCGCTTCGACCGCGTTGCCGGCGCGCGCGAGCGGGGATCCATCGGGGCCAAGCACGACCGCGCCAACCGGCACCTCGCCGCGAGACGCGGCCGCCCGAGCCTCCTCGAGGGCCCACTCCATCGGGGTGACGTCCATGCGCATGGGCTTCCTCTTGCCCGTTCCGGCCGATGGGGTCTAGCAACGGCGCATGAGCAAACGACCGGTCATCGGCGTGACGTTGGACGCGGAGCAGCCGAGGGCATCTGGGCTACAAGGTGGTTACTCAAAGTATCCCTGGTATGCGTTGCGCCGGAACTACCTGGACGCGGTCGCGGCCGCCGGCGGATTGCCGGTCGCGGTGCCGCACGACGCGGCGCTCGCGGCGGACTATCTCGATCATGTCGACGCCCTGGTGGTGACCGGGGGCGCGTTCGACGTCGATCCGGCGCTGTATGGCGATGCCTCGCGCCACACGACGGTGAGGTTGAAGGAGAACCGCACCCGGGCCGAACTGGCATTGACCCTTGGCGCGCTCGACCGGAACATGCCAGTACTGGGCATTTGCGGCGGCCAGCAGTTGCTCGCGGTCGCCTTGGGCGGGACGTTGATCCAGCACATTCCCGATACGATCCCGGACGCGCTGCCGCACGAGCAACCGAACCCTCGGCACGAACCGGGTCACGCCGTTTCAATCGTTGCCGGAACATTGCTGCACCGGATCGTCGGCGCCGCCGAGATGCGGGTGAATTCCGCCCATCACCAGGCGGTGCGCGACACCGGGCCGCATGCCGTCGTCAACGCGGTGGCGGCGGATGCGGTCATCGAGGGTGTGGAAGATGCGCGTTATCGTTTCTGCCTCGGCGTGCAGTGGCACCCGGAGTTCTTCATCGATCCGGGCGACCGGCGGATATTTGACGCGTTGATCGCCGCCTGCCGGTCATGAGCGGCATCGCCGACTCGCCTGTTGAGGTGCCGGCCGCGCCTCCTCGCGGCGACCGGATCGCCAAATACCTTGCTCGCGCCGGTGTCGCCAGCCGGCGCGACGCCGAACGTTTGCTGACCGAAGGCAGAGTCCGGTTGAACAACGTCCCGGTGACACATCCGGCGACGTTCGTGGAACCGGGCGATCTCGTCACGATCGACGGCAAGCTGGTGGAACCGCCGGACCGCACGCGCCTCTGGCGGTATCACAAGCCCGAAGGCCTGGTGACGACACATCGCGACCCCGAGGGACGACCCACCGTCTTCGACAAGCTGCGTCAGCAACTGCCGCGGGTCATCAGCGTGGGCCGGCTCGACCTGACCAGCGAGGGATTGTTGCTGCTGACCAACGATGGGGCGCTGGCCCGGACGCTGGAACTTCCCGCGACCGGATGGATCAGGCGGTACCGGGTGCGGGTGCATGGGAACGTCATGCCCCCGGCACTGGCCGCGTTGGCGAAAGGCGTGACAATCGACGGCGTTCGTTACGCGCCCATCGACGCCGGATTGGATGCGAAAAAGGGCGACAACGCCTGGCTAACGGTTAGCCTGCGCGAAGGCCGCAACCGGGAAATCCGCCGGGTCATGGCGCATCTTGGGCTGGACGTGACGAGGCTGATCCGGATCGCCTACGGACCGTTCCAGTTGGGTACTTTGCCGCGCGGCGGCATCGAGGAGGTCCCCACCCGCGTATTGCGCGAGCAATTGCCGAAAGCCGCCCCCCCGGCCAAAGCGGCCAGCCGGGCGCGACACCGCTGAATGCGCATCGTCGCGGGCGAGTGGCGGGGCCGTACTCTGACCGCTCCGCCGGGAACCGAAACGAGACCGACCGCGGACCGTGTCCGTCAGGCGCTGTTCGATATGCTCATGCATGCGCCATGGGCTGGGCGCTCAGCGATCGAGGGCGCGGCCGTGCTGGATTGTTTCGCAGGTACCGGCGCTTTGGGCCTGGAAGCGCTGTCCCGCGGTGCGGCCCGGGCGGTGTTCGTGGAGCGGAGCCGTCCTGCTCTGGCCTCGCTTCGAGCGAACATCGCTGCTTGCCGGGCGGCCGATCGGTGTGAGGTGCTGTCGGCCGACGCATTGACCGTGCCGGTTGGACAACGAGCGGATATCGTGTTTCTGGATCCGCCTTATGGGCAGGATCTGGTGCCACGGGTCTTGGCTCGGCTGCGCTCGGTCGAGCGTGCCGGGACGGGAAGCCTGATCATCGCGGAAACAGGCCGTAACGAACCGGCGCTCGATGTCGACGCGCTGGCGGAACGAATACATGGCGCGGCGCGCGTGACGGTCTGGCGGGAGGTCTGAGGCCTTTGCTACTTGCCAATGCAGAACTCTCGAAAAATAGAATCTAGAATATCTTCGACCCCTACCTGACCGGTAATCGTGCCAATCGCACGGAGGGCAAGCCGCATCGCCTCACCGCGCAGTTCTGGCTCGATCGCATCCTCTGCATCCGCGAGCCAGCGCGCGGCGGCGAGCAGCGACGTGCGATGCCGCGCGCGAGTCAGCGGCGGCGGGCCGCTCGATTGCGTCAATGCAACGGCCTCGGCGGACAGTCGAGCACGCAACTCAGGCAGACCGGCACCGGTCAGCGCACTGATCGCGAGGACATCCAGGTTCCGTTCCGGGTGGAGATCGGATTTGTTGGCGACGATCAATCCACCGCCCGTGCTGTCGAATGACGACCCAGCCTCGACCACCCCGATCACCAGGTCCGCGGCAGCCGCACGAGATCGGGCGCGGCGGACGCCCTCGGCCTCGACCGGATCGATGGTGTCACGAAGACCCGCGGTGTCCACCAGGGTGACCAGAACGCCGCCGAACACGACACGTGTTTCGATCGCGTCGCGGGTCGTGCCGGGCGTCGCCGAAACGATCGCGACATCCCGCTCCGCCAATGCATTGATCAACGAGGACTTACCGACGTTCGGCGCACCGGTGACTGCGAAGTACAAGCCTTCACGCAGCCGCTCGCCGCGTTGGCCGTCGTCGAGATGACGGTCGATTTCCGTACGTAACCTGTACACCGATGCGAGAAGATCAGCTTCGACTTCCGGCGGCAAATCTTCGTCGGGAAAGTCGATCAACGCTTCCTGCCGTGCCAAAGCGGTGCGCAAACGTTCCGACCAATCGCGGTACAGGTCTCCGAGCGCACCGTCGAGTTGCCGCAGGGCCTGGCGCCGTTGCGCATCCGTTTCGGCGGCGACCAGGTCGTGCACTGCCTCAGCCGCCAGAAGATCCATCTTTCCGTTCAGGAATGCCCGCCGGCTGAACTCTCCAGGCTCCGCCGGCCGTAAGCCGTGTGTCGCCAATGCGGCAGCGGCGGCATCGATCACCGCGCGGCCGGCATGCAGATGAAGTTCCGCGGAATCCTCGCCCGTGTAAGTGCCTGGACCCGGCAACCAAAGCACCATCGCGCGATCGAGCAGCTCTCCGTCGGCATCGCGCAGCGCCCGCACGACGGCGCGCCTCGGTATCGGAAGACTTCCGCACAGAGCGGCCAGCACCGCGGCACTGTCAGGCCCACTGATCCGCAGTACGGCGATGGCAGCGCGTCCCGCACCCGATGCGAGTGCGAAGACCGTGTCGCCGTTCACCCGGGCAGCCGCACCGTCGGCAATGGATCGGCCACCGTCAGCGCGGCACCGGTCGCCGCGCGGATCTCGTCAACCGTCAGGCCAGGGGCGATCTCGCGCAGCAGAAACCCGTCGCCGGCCGGTTCGAACAATCCGTAGTTGGTGGCGACAAGTTTCACCACCCCGCGAGCCGTCACCGGCAAATCGCATTCCCGCACCAGCCGGGAACTGCCATCCCGCGTGGTGTGCTCCAGGATGATGAACACTCGCTTCGCGCATGCGGCGAGGTCCATCGCGCCACCGATCCCGCCGCCCTTCTGGCCTTTCAATTTCCAGTTGGCGAAATCGCCGCCGCACGACACCTGATACGCGCCCATCACCGTCACGTCGATGTGCCCACCACGGATGATGGCGAAACTATCCGCATGGTGAACGACCGCCGCGCCTGGTTTCAGCGTGACGTTCTGGCCCCCGGCGTTGACGAGGTTCAGGTCCTCCTCCCCCTCCGCCGCGACCGGGCCATAGCCAATCACGCCATTTTCCGAATGGTAAACGATGTCGGTGTCGCCGATGTCGGTGTTCGAGCACATCGTCGGAATGCCGACGCCCAGATTGACGACCCAGCCATCCTGGAACTGCCGCGCGATCAGATCGGCCATCTGCTGGCGGTTGAGGCCTTTGGTTCCGCTCATCTGCGTCGCTCCTGGCGTTTGGAGGGCCAAAGACCCTCGGGCGGCGGCGGCACCTGCACCAGGCGCTGCACGAACAGGCCGGAACAATGCACCATATCCGCATCGATCTCGCCGGCCGGAACGATCGGTTCGT
>JBEKGV010000424.1:0-4869 GCA_050012615.1 Acetobacteraceae bacterium
TGGCTTATTGGCTCAACCGCCGTCTCGGCGTCGAATGGTGCGTGGCCGGGCCTTCGGCCCTCATCGGCGCGAGCAATTTCTTCGAGCTGGCCGTGGCAACGGCGATCGCCTTGTTCGGCTTCCAGTCAGGCGCGGCGCTTTCAACGGTCGTCGGTGTGCTGGTGGAAGTGCCGGTCATGCTGTCGGTGGTTCACATCGTCCGACGCTCGCGTGGATGGTACGAGCAAGGTCAAAGCTGAGCAGAGCGAGGGCGAATTTTCCAGCGCCGGAAGGTCAGCCGCAACGCACGTGATACTCCGCGGGCGCGTGCCGGCAAGCACGCTCTCACTTTGTCCGGCGCCGGCGCTGGCTGCTCAACTCCTTCAATAACGGAGAGTACAATGAAACGATCGGTCATCCCGCTGGCGTTATGTATTGTGTTGGCCGTCGCGGCCCTCTGGTACGCCAAACCCCTTCTCGTGCGGCGGGTTCAACAAGCGACGGCACCAGGTCTGGGCGATCTTATGCTCGCGACCTTGCAGCCGCGTCATACCAAGCTCGGGGTGGCGGGGCAGGAAAAAAACTGGCCATACGCCGCCTACGAATTGGGTGAGCTTCAAGAGTCTTTCGACCGCATCGCGCGGCTGTCCCGGCGATGGAACGATTTCGCGGTGGCCGAGACAATTCAGGCGGTCACGCGGGAGCCGATGGCAGACCTTTCCGCGGCAATCAAACACGCTGACGCCGCGGATTTCACGCAGGCTTATGGGCAACTCACCGAAGCCTGCGATCTGTGTCATCAAAGCGCCGGGCGCGGAATGATTGTTATCCGGGTTCCGGACGCTTCGTCATTTCCGGATCAGGATTTTCGTAGCCGCTGACGGACACCGACGAAGATCCGGCATCATGAGCGAACCTGCTGCCGTCCCGCCGTGAACCCGCGATTCGTGCCGTTACCATCAACCCCATACTGGAAAGCTCCCGACGCCTTGGCGGAACCCTATGGCCCCACGCCGGATCGCGTCGTGCTGTTCGGCTCCAGAGCGCGGCGCCGTCGGAGAAGATTCCGCTATGTCACCGACTTCCGGGCGGCGGGCGCGTCGCTGGTCATGCTCGCCAAAGGCAACCGGTCGAAGGCGGTCAAGGGTTCGCGCGAAGCCATGGCGGCTTTTACCTCGGCTCGGTCGGCGGACCCACGGCACGGTTGGCGCAAAACGGCATCCGCGAGGTCGAGGTGCTGGAATATCCCGAACCCGGAATGGAAGCGGTCTGGCGAATCGAGGTAGAAAATTTCCCCGCGTTCATCGTCAAGGACGACAAGGGCCATGATTTTTACGAGGGGCTCGCGTAGGATCGACCAGCGTCGAGCCCGATTCGCCCCACCATCATGTCCTGGCTCGACCGGGCGTTCCGAACCAAGGTCATTCTCCGCGGCGGCAGGCCCGGTCGATCACCCCCTGACCTCCGGAGGTCATGACGGGGCGGGTTGGCATGGCGCAGCCCAGGACCAGGGGTAGTGGTCCAATTCTCTCTTATCCACAGTATTTTGTGGTCGGAGGAGTGATTCCCATTGACCCGCCCTGACCGGCGCTCTACCGATTCGGAGTGACGATGACCGAGACTCGCCCCTTCATCCGACTGCGCGGCCGCTCCATCATGGCGCTGGTTCTGACCCCGGAATCGCCATTGCCCGGTTGGCTGGCCGCGCTCGATGCGCAGATCGAGCGGGCGCCGAACTTTTTCGATGGCCGGCCGGTCATTGTCGATGTCGGGCCCCTGCCAAGAGAAACGCCTAACGTCGCAGGACTGATGCACGAAATCGCCGCCCGCGGCATTCACATCATCGGCCTCGAAGGCGCGCACCCGTCATGGCCTGGGCTCGAGCCCTGGGGACGCCAGCTCCCCGGCGCGGGCAAGCCCGGGAAGCCGGTCGAAATCCCGGAAGCAGCCCCACACTACGCGCCGCCGCCACAAGCCGCACCCGAACCGCCGCCAACACAGTCGGCACCGACCCGAACCGAGCCGGCCCAGTCCGAACCTCCATCGCTGCTGGTCGATCATTCCGTGCGATCAGGCCAGTCGATCGCGTTCGAGAGCGGCGACATCACGGTCATCGGCTCGGTCGCATCCGGAGCGGAAGTGGTGGCCGGCGGCTCGATCCACGTGTACGGCGCGTTACGCGGCCGAGCCATCGCCGGGTTGTCCGGCGGTGCCGGAGCCCGCATTTACTGCAGCAAGCTGCACGCCGAACTGGTAGCGATCGACGGCGTGTATCAAACAGCGGAAGACATGCCGCCGGAGCGAATCGGCGGTCCCTCATGTGCCTGGCTCGACGGCGACCAGATGCGAATCACCCCGATCGACTAAACTGGGTTCGACTGAAGCGGAAAGGAAAGAAAATGACCAAAGTCCTTGTCGTGACCTCCGGTAAGGGTGGCGTCGGCAAGACCACGTCAACCGCCGCTCTCGGTGCGGCGTTGGCGCAGGCGGGGGAAAATGTCGTCGTCGTCGATTTCGATGTCGGGCTACGCAACCTCGATCTGGTGATGGGCGCGGAACGACGGGTCGTTTACGACATGATCAACGTGATCCAGGGCGACGCGAAGCTGGCGCAGGCACTGATCCGCGACAAACGCATTGACAACTTGTCACTGTTACCCGCCTCGCAGACTCGCGACAAGGAAGCGCTCACCGACGAGGGAGTCGCGAAGATCATCGACCAATTGCGCGAAAAATTCGACTGGGTCATTTGCGACAGCCCGGCCGGGATCGAGAAAGGCGCGATGATGGCGATGCGGCACGCCGATGTCGCGGTCGTCGTCACCAACCCCGAGGTGTCCTCGGTGCGCGACTCCGATCGCATCATCGGCATGCTCGACTCGAAGACGCTAAAAGCGGAGCGGGACGAGCGGATCGACAAGCATCTTCTGCTGACCCGTTACGATCCCGCCCGCGCGGCCCGCGGCGAGATGCTGAAAACCGAAGACGTCCTGGAAATATTGTCGATCCCGCTTCTGGGCATCGTGCCGGAAAGCGTGGACGTGCTGAACGCTTCCAACCTCGGGTCGCCGGTGACCCTCAACAATCCCACGAGTCCCGCCGCGAAAGCCTATTTCGACGCGGCGCGACGCTTGCGCGGGGAGCATTTCGATCTTGTCGTACCTCTGGAGCGCAAGAGCCTGATGGGAAGGCTGTTTGGACGGAGAGTCGCATGAACCTGATGGCTCTGTTCCGCCGCGAGCGTTCGGCACCCGTCGCGCGGGAGCGGCTTCAGGTCTTGCTCGCGCATGAGCGAATGGCGGGAAGTCATTCCGACCTGTTGAACCTGTTGCGCGAGGAAATCGTCGACGTCATCGCGAGACATATCAAGGTCGATCGTGACAAGGTAAATATAAAGCTTGACCGCGGCGATCAGGTGTCGACGCTGGAAATCGACGTCGAAATGCCCGCCGCGATCCCGCTGGTAAAGACTCAGGGCGTCGCCGCCGAATAGTGACGGGCCTGTAATGTGCCCATGGGTGCGATCGATACTGCACTTCGCACCACTTTGTTCCGCGCATCGTCACTCGCTATGATCCTCGCCAGCCTGAGCTGAGGAAAACGCGCATGGACCCGACATATCTGCCGGCGGTTAAGCTTGCCGACATGGCAAGGCGCCGCGAAATCGGCTGTCTGGAACTGCTGGATCATTATATCGCGCGCATCTCGCGGCTGGATGGGCCGATCAACGCGGTGGTCGTGAGGGATTTCGACCGCGCCCGCGATCGGGCCCGTGCGCTGGACAGCGCGACCGACCGCTCGGCGCCGCTGTTCGGCGTGCCGATGACCGTGAAGGAGAGCTTCGACGTCGCCGGCCTGCCGACGACCCGCGGCCATCCGGAGGCCAGGGATCATCGTGCGAAATCCTCCTCGATCGCTGTGCGGCGGTTGGAGGCGGCGGGCGTGGTGATCTTCGGCAAAACCAACGTGCCGGTCGATCTCGCCGACTGGCAGAGCTACAACCCGGTGTACGGTACGACGTGCAATCCTTGGAACCGCGATCATACCCCGGGCGGGTCGTCGGGCGGCTCGGCGGCCGCGCTGGCGGCGGGTTTGACCGGGCTGGAAATCGGCAGCGACATCGGCGGATCGATCCGTGTGCCCGCGCATTATTGCGGCGTGTTCGGCCACAAGCCGACCTGGACACTATGCTCCAACTATACTGACTATGAAACGAGTTTGGCGGCACCCGTCGACATCGCGGTAATCGGACCGATGGCGCGCTCGGCGGACGATCTGGCGGTGGCGTTGCACCTGCTGGCGGGACCCGATCCGGACGAGACGGGGTTGACCTACAATCTGCCGCGCCCGCGCGTGACCAGCCTGAAGGCGCTGCGCGTCGCGGTGTGGTCGCATGAACCAGGCCAGGAAACGGATGCCGAAACGGTCGCCGCGATCGACGCCATGGCCGAGCGTCTCGAACGCGAGGGCTGCACGGTAAGCCGCACCGCTCGCCCGGCGTTCGATGCGGTGGAGGCGTTTCATCTCTATCTCCGGGCGCTCGACTCGGCCTGGAGCGCGCGGGCAACCGAGGCGATACTGGAGTCGAAACGAAAATACCTCGAGACGCACGATCCGAACGACATGTCGGCCGACGCGGTCATGGCGCGCACGACCGATATCCTCCATCGGGACTGGCTGGCACTGAACGAGAGACGCATGAAGCTGCGGCGGGTCTGGAGTGCGTTCTTCCGTGACTGGGATGTATTGTTAAGCCCGGTGATCAGTTCCGCCGCGCTGCCGCACATGCAGGAAGGCGCGTCGATCATGCGGCCAGCCGATGCGCCGCCCCCCTTGGGCGGAGCGCCGCGCCACATTCAAACCGGACCTGTCTGGGAACGCCGGGTCACC
>JBEKGV010000425.1:0-7983 GCA_050012615.1 Acetobacteraceae bacterium
GGCGGCGCACACCGAGGCATAGGTTGAATCTTTCTCGATGCCGTCAAAGACCCCCGCGTAGCGGTCACCAAGCGTGGCTTCGATGCGCCGGACCGTGTCGGTCCGCCGGTTGACCGACGGCGAGCAGACCACGAATGCCCGCTTCGCCGCGGCCCGGTCGACCGCTTCCCGCAGGCTTTGCTCGATGACCTGGCGGCCGCAGTAGAGACGCCAGGGATAGCCCGCGGCTCGGAATGGGTGGTTGGTCATCGGCTTGCCCGTTGATTGTGGGTTCGTGGGTTGTCGTGCCTATTGTACCGTCCACGGTAAGGCACGCGAAGCGTCGATACCCGGTGACATATCCCGCCAGCATTCCTACTGCCGGCCAGTCTGCAGGAAGTAAGTAAGTTTTTGCCACAGATACACGCAGATGAACGCGGATTTCATCGGTTGTCCGCTATCCATTTGTTAAATTTGACCGGCGAGATAGTCCGAAGATGCAATCCGAAAAAATTTTCGCGTTTATCTGCCTGCATCTGTGACAAAATAACTTCCGTCGCCAAAATCCGCTCGGCGTCAGGGTCAGCGATTAAGCCTGGGCGACTATTTATCATCCCCCAATCCGCGGCAGTACCTTATCCGTCAACAACCGGAACGATCGCCCACTCATCGGCGCAGCCATCAGATACGTCATTCCGATCTCCTCGCCGAACGACTGGAGCTGGTCGGCCACGCTCTCCGCGGTGCCGTGGATCATCACGTCATCCAAATAGAACGCGACCGGATCCTTACCGCCGAAATCCCGGGCCGGACCTTGCCGCACCGCGCCATGCTCCGGTCCGACATAAGCGGCGATCGTCCATTCGGCCACACGCTTCGCCACCGCGCGCGCCTTCTCCTTCGTGTCATCGACGGCTATCAACCGAGCCATCGGGATGGTTCGGCCCGCATCACTGAAACCGGCCTCAATCAGCTTCGTCGCATAATGTCTCCGCTTCTGGATCAGATCGGCACGCGATGCATGCGGGTCCATCAGAATCGAATGGCCCTGACTGGCGGCCCAATCGATGGCGGGCATCGACGACGCGGCCATCCAAACCGGAGGATGCGGCAGCTGGAACGGCTTAGGAAGCACCTCGACGCCGTCGTATCGATAGAAACGACCCTGATAATTCAGCCGCTGATTGGTCCATGACTTCAGGACAATATCGACGGTTTCGTGAAAACGAGCAGCACTCTCCTCGCCCGGAATACCGAAAGCGGCGAACTCGCTTCGCTCGAAGCCTCGGCCGGCGCCCCAGTTCACCCGCCCGCCCGACAGGACGTCCAAAAGCGCCACCTCCTCGGCCAGCCGCAGCGGGTTGTAAAACGGCGCCAGCGAGACCGCCGTGCCGATCCGCAGCCGCTTGGTGCGAGCCGCCGCCATCGTCCCCATCATGTGCACCGACGGGCAAACCGAGAACCCGGAAAAGTGGTGCTCGGCGAGCCAGACGGCGTCATAGCCCGCCTGATCCATGATCGAAAATCGCTCGAGCGCCGCTTCGTAGACGGTATTGAGCGGCACGGACCGGTCGCGCCACCCGAAGAACTGGAGAATCCCGACTTTCATATTGTCTCCCGCGTTGACGCTCGTGCTGGCCGGAGCCCGATGTTGTGTCGCAACGGAGGGTAAGTCCAATCGGTGCGGCTGGTCAGTTCCTCATGTATCAACAATGTTGACACACCGATCGTATGGGACTATCATGCGTCGTCTGAAGATCAGGAGCGTGCGATGAAGGTGGTCGTCAAGAAGTGGGGCAACAGTGCCTCCGTTCGTATCCCGGCTTCCGTCATGGCTGCCGCCGCCCTCTCTCTCGACCAGGCCGTCGACGTGCGAGAGGAAGCCGGTCGAATCGTGATCGAACCGATCCGGGAGAAGACGTTCGACGTAGATGATCTCGTCTCTGCCATCACCGATGAAAATCGTCATGACCCGGTGGAAACCGGCCCCTCGGTCGGACGGGAATTCTGGTGAGGCAGCCCGGCTTTGTGCCGGATTCGGGGGACGTGGTTTGGCTGGAATTCGATCCGCAAGCAGGCCACGAACAAGCCGGCCATCGGCCCGCGGTGGTCCTCAGTCCGGCGAGTTATAACGGCAAGACCGGCCTGATGATTTGTTGTCCGATGACCACGCGGATCAAGGGGTATCCGTTTGAGGTCGCCCTCGCCAGTCAACCGGGCAGCGCCGTGCTTTCCGATCAGGTCAAAAATCTCGATTGGCGCGCGCGGCGGGCCAGCCGCAAGGGTAAGGTTTCGGACCCTGAATTGCGACAGATCCGGGGGAAGTTACGGGCGCTGATTGGGTGAAGGGTGACGTCGGTTCGGCCCGCCCGAAGGCCATGCGTGTGCGGGTGGATCAGTTGTGGTAACATACCTTCATCGGCAAGGGAGCCTTGTTCATGGCGACGCTCGATTGGTCTGCTTGTCCCGCTGTGGAAAGCGTCCCCGGCAAAGTTGGGGGGGCATGGGTATTTCGCGGCACTCGCCTGCCGGTTGCGACAGTGATTGAGAACCTTGAGGATCTGAGCGTCGAAGAGGTAATGGCGCAGTTCGACGTGTCGCGGGAGCAGATCGCCGCGGTGCTGGATTTCGTGGCCGACAGCCTGCGCGGTCCGGCGGAGGCCGATGCGCATTCTGTTTGACCACGGGACACCAAACGGGCTGGGTCGGACATTCCCTGCGCACACTGTGACGACCGCACAAGCTCAGGGATGGGATCGCCTGAGCAATGGCGATCTGCTGAAAGAGGCCGAGGCGAATGGATTCGATCTGCTGATCACCACGGACCGCCGCATCCGGTATCAGCAAAACCTCTCAGGTAGGAGAATCGCGCTTATCGTGTTGACGGGCAGCACGAAATGGACCCGGGTTCAGTTGCATTTCCAGGACATACGGGCCGCCGTCGAAAGCGTCGCACCCGGGGGTTACTACGAGGTTCCGATTTCGTTTTGAGAGCAAGTGCCACCTCGCGAATTTGAATGTATTTCAGATAATCCTTCCGTTCTGGCTCACAATTCGGATGGTCCCGGTTCGAACTTACCGCGAGCCTCTCAATACGGCTCCCTAACAAAAATAAACGTCGTCCCCGTCACAATCGGCGCACTCGCCCCCACAAACGACACATTCGCATCCTTCACCTGCCGCGATCCCGCGCGCCCAGACGCCTGCAGCGCGCCCTCGATGATGTGCCACCAAAACCCATACGATTCCAACCCATAAATCACCGACGCCGAGAACCCGTCATAAATCTGCGCCACGTCGACATCCTTCGGACTGAATCCCGACCTCTCCCAGGTCAGCTTCGCCGAACTGCTGCCGCCCTCCATATAACTCGATAAGCTGCCGATCCGTCCCGCCACCTCAAAGTGCAACCGCTGCCCGTACCCGGCCAGATAGGCGGGCTGAGGCTTCAGGTCCCTCGCCCGCTCCGCCGTCGTCAGCACGATCGCCACCGCCCCTTGCACCGGAATGTCGCAATCGAACAGACAAAACGGATACGCGACCATCCGCGAGGCCAGGTAGTCCTCCCGCGTCAGCGTCTTCCCATAAAACCACGCGTGCGGATTGTGCTGCGTATGCTTCCGCTGCGTCACCGCGAGCGTCGCCATCTTCTCCCGGTTCTGATTGTTCCGCTCCAGCCACCGAGTATACGCGACCGCCATCCCCTGCCCCGGTCCCCCAAACCCATAAGGCGCCGTGAATTGCGTCGCACCCTGGGCATAAGCCCCAGGCAGATTCTGATAGGTGCCGCTCGGGTTATGCATCGCGCGCCACACCACGGCATATTTGCACACGCCTGCCAGCAGAGCATTCACCGCCTGCTGCACCGCGCCTCCTATGTTCGTCGTGCCCACCTGAATGTGCCAGGTCAGAGCGGGCAACTTCAGCATCGCCATCATGCAGTTGACCGACACGACGGAGATCCCGTCCACCTCCGCGTGCCCGGTCGCCGGCAATTCCGGATAGGTCGCCAGCCCGTCGATCTCCTCCATCCGCAACCCGGAGTCAGCGACTGCTCCCTTCACCGCCTCCAACGCATGAGCGGCAAGCGGAATGTCGGCACTTCTCGAGACTTTGGAAAAACCCACGCCGCTGACGGCGATTTTGCATCGATTGTCCCACATGCGATTTCTCCCCTATGCGCGCGCGAGACGAAACTGCGGCAGCGTGATGTCGTCGTTCAACTGTTCAAAAATGACTTCGACGCGGCGCCCAACCTTCGCGTCGGTATATTCCGCTTCCAAAAGATTGCCGGCGAGCAGCGCGCCCGGCGCCTCGTCCAGTTCCACGATGATGCTGGCATACGGCACCGCGGAGGCGAAGCGTTTGTCGCCAGTGTGATACATGATGGTATAGGCATAGATCGCTCCAGCGCCGCGCACGGGTTCGAACTTCAGGTCCGTCCCGACGCATTGGACGCAGGTCGCGTACGGCGGATGCTGGAAATGGCCGCAGCTCTGACAGCGTTGCAGCTCCAGAACGCCTCGTTTGGCCGCATCCCAGAATGGTTTGGTCCATTCGTTGGGAACGGGGATCGGCCGGGTTACTTTACTCCAGTCACTCATTCTCTTCACCTTATGGGTGCGATCGGGTCTGAAGTCTAACCAGCCGCCGAGACCGAGGATAGTCTCTCGGCCCCCGGGTCTGGGCTATATGCGACCGTGGGCTTATGGTCGCATCACACAACAGCAAAGGGAATGGCGATGACCGAGGCGAAGCTCGCACCCAATCTGCCCCAATGGATGATCGATCACTCCAACCGCTATCTCTCCAGTGGCGGCACCGACGGGCACATGTACACCATGAACATGCCTGGCCGGCCGGCTCTGACGGTGCCGTCTCTTCTGCTCACGACGACCGGCCGGAAGAGCGGGGAGAAATTCATCTTCCCGTTGTTCTACGGCACCGATGGCGATAGTTATATTGTCGTCGCATCGAAAGGCGGCGCGCCGGCCCATCCGAACTGGTACCTGAACATCGAGGCCAATCCCGAGGTCGAGGTCCAGGTCGGCACCAAGAAGCTAAAGGCACGCGCTCGAACCGCGACCGGCGAGGAACGTGCACGGCTATGGGTGAAGGCGCTGGAATTCTGGCCGCCATACGCTGATTACCAGAAGAAGACCGAACGAGAGATCCCGGTGGTCGTGCTCGATCCGATCGCGTAATCGGCGACCCACATGTCATCACCGGGCCCGACCCGGTGATCTCTCGCGGCACGGTGCCGCGATTGATGGCCGGCTCGGTGGCCGGCCATGACGCCGACGGAACAGCATGACCGATCGGGAATTTAATTCCGGCGCTCTTCCGTCTACTCCGCCGCCATCATCCGCAACTCCTCCGCGGCCGAGAGGATCGGCACGCCCACGATGGACTTGGACGGTTTGCCATCCACTCCGACAAACGGCTCGCCAACCAGCGTGATCCGATAGAGCTGGCGGTCAAAGTCGGACTCAAAAATATCCGTCGGCGCCAGGTGCGAGGTCGAACGATTGTCCCAGAACGCGATGTCGCCCTCGTTCCATTTGAACCGCACCGTGTATTCCGGACGCGTGACGTGCTCCCACAGCATCTCGAGCATCTTTTGGCTCTCGCGCGGCGTCAGCCCAACGATCGACTTCAGGAAGGACGGACTTGCGAACAGAACCCGCTCCCCCGTTTCGGCATGGATGGTCACCAACGGATGCTCGCTTTCCAGCGCACGGCGCCTGACGAGTTCGTTGTAAGCGCTTCCCGCCTTGGGATTTTCGCGAGGCACGAACTTGTGAATGCCGCGCAGGCCGTCGACGAACCCGCGCATCGTCGGCGACAAACCGTTGTAGGCGGCGGCAAGGTTGGTCCAGAACGTGTCACCGCCGTACGGAGGTATCGTCACGCCGCGCAGGATCGACGCACACGGCGGGTTCACCGCGGCCGTGATATCGGTGTGCCAGCCGGACCACGGTGTCACCATCATCGCCGAGCGATTCTCGTTAGCGGTACGGTTCTTGGCGACCGAGTAGATTTCGGGAAATCCTTCGACGTGCCCGAACACCGCGTGACCGATGGTTGGTTCGCCGAACTGACGCGCCATCGCCACGTGACCCGCATGATCGAGATGCTGCCCGCGGAAGAAAATGACCTTCCACTTCAGAAACGCTTCCCGCACAGTCTTCAATTGGTCCGCCGGCAACGGATTGGCGAGGTCGATCCCGCGGATCTCCGCACCGATATGCAGCGTCAGCGGAATGACTTCGATGGCATCCGGCATATTGGTGCCAGCTGTCCGTTGCGACGACGAGACCATTCGCATTCTCCCTTACCTATCCAGCATTTATCCCTGAGCGCGGTCCAATATGCCCTGCAGCGTCGTGGCGCCGTTCAATCCCACCGGCGCGGTATATGCTCCCTCGGCGATCCGCTTGCTCTGGGCTTCTTCCCAGTGACGACCATCGAAGAACCGGCTCGGATTAAGGGTCGACCCGTCGATGTCGTCGAGGCAACGCGCGTTCACGCTAATTTTGTCCGGTTGGGAGCGCGGCACGTAAAACGCATGCATCCCGCAATGCGAGCAGAACGTGTGTTGCGCCACGCCGGTGCCGAAGGTGTAAACGGTCAGTGCGTTCTTCCCGCGCAGCAACTCGAACTCGGCGGGCGACACCCCCAAATGGACAATCCCCTTCTTCGTGCAAATGCTACAGCTGCAGTATGACAGCTGGCTCAGATCGACCTTCGCGCGGAACCGTACCTGGCCGCAGTGGCAGCCACCCTCCCGGATTTCAGGCATCATTCAACTCCCAATCGCAATCCTGGCCTTTTGTCGCAAATCGGCGGATCGCCGTCCATCTCTGGGTCGTCCCACGGTCTGATGTTAAGCTTCCGCCGCGATCCAAAGATAGCAGGGGGCATCATGCGGGAGCTCGCCGGCAAAACAGCATTCGTGACGGGCGCAGCAAGCGGCATCGGGTTCGCTCTGGGGCGGGCTTTCGCCGAGGCAGGCATGAACGTGGTGCTCGCCGATATCGAGACGGACGCGTTGGCGGCCGCCATCAAAAGCCTGCACGATTTTGAGCCGCGTGTACTAGGCGTTACCTGCGACGTCGCCGATCCCGTCAGCATCGAACACGCGGCCAAGGCTTCGTTCGACGCGTTCGGAAATGTCCATGTCATCTGCAACAACGCAGGTGTCGCCGGTGGCACGGGCATCGACAACATTTCGCTCGACACATGGCGATGGGTGCTCGACGTCAACCTCATGGGCGTGCTCCACGGCATCCGCGCTTTCCTTCCGCACATCCGCGCCCATGGTGAAGGCGGGCATTTCGTCAACACAGCTTCCATGGCCGGAATGAACAGCGGGTTCGGCTTCAGTCCCTACTCCGCCAGCAAGTTCGCCGTGGTCAATATGTCGGAGGGTCTGGCGAGGCAGATCGCGCCGCTCGGCATAGGCGTGACCGTGCTCTGCCCAGGATTTGTGCACACCCGGATCGGCGATAGTGGGCGCAATCGGCCGGAGCGTTACGGTCCAGCACGCACACCGGATCCCACGAGCCCCGCCGGCGTACTCAGCGCCAAGGTCAGCGAACTCGTTCGGTCGGGGCTCGATCCGGCGGACGTCGCCGCACGCGTTCTCGCCGCGATCCGCGAGGACGAACTTTATGTGTTCACGCATTCGGGCGAGAGCTGGCGAGCCGAGCTAAAGGAACGGTTCGACGCCATCCTGGCGGCGATGGACAAAGCGGCTTCTCGCTAGTACCCGGTTTGAACATGACAATCGCCCGCACACCGAGAACGACGCATGCCGCCACCCCGAGCTCTTGAAAACATCCGCGTCGTCGACTTCAGCTGGGTGCGAGCCGGCCCCTGGGCCACGCGTTGGCTCGGGGCTCTCGGGGCCGAGATCATAAAAATCGAGTGGCCGGAGACCGAGCGCGGCAGGTTGCCAAGTAGCACCACGCCTCAGCATCTCGAGGTCAACCTGAACACCTC
>JBEKGV010000426.1:0-4867 GCA_050012615.1 Acetobacteraceae bacterium
CGTCGTTCGTCATGGCCAGCCCGTCGTTCGTCATGGCCAGCCCGTCGTTCGTCATGGCCAGCCCGTCGTTCGTCATGGCCAGCCCGTCGTTCGTCATGGCCAGCCCGTCGTTCGTCATGGCCGGGCTTGACCCGGCCATCTCGAGCGGCACCCGGCTTAAAGGTTTATTAACCGACGTCTGTTCAAACTTTGTGGCATGCGCGGTGGTTGGGTTTACATCGTTACGAATCGACAGTTTGGTGTGATTTACACAGGCGTCACAAACGATCTCACGCGACGCGCTTGGGAACATCGAGAACGACTGCATCCGGGCTTCGCTCAGCGCTATCATTTGGTGCGACTGGTCTCCGCTGAACGCCATGAGGATATTGCGATCGCCATCCAGAGGGAAACGAGCATCAAACGATGGCCACGCGCATGGAAACTCGACCTGAACGCCAGGCAGAACCCAGATTGGGAGGATCTTTACAGCCAGTTGTTCTGAGATTCTGGTTTCACCGGATCCCGCGGTTGCCCGACGTTCCGCGATAGCACCAGGACAGCGGGTAATAACCGGATAACGTGCGGCTATAGATGGCCGGGTCAAGCCCGGCCATGACGGGCTACTGTGCCGGGACGGGCTACTGTGCCGGGACGGGCTGCTGTGCCGGTCAGCCTCAAACGACCTCACTTCGCGGTGGCCGGATCAGCTTCCGCGCGCCGATCCACCTCTTCCACGACATTCGACCCCGCCTGCAGGAACGTCCGGATATTGCGCACCGCCTGGCGCAGCCGGTGGGTATTCTCCACCAGGGCGATCCGGACATGCCCGTCCCCCTGCTCGCCAAAGCCCAACCCCGGCGACACGGCGACCTTGGCCCGCGCCAGCAGCAGTTTGGAGAACTCCACCGAGCCAAGCGAGGCGTAGCGTGGCGGGATCGGCGCCCAGGCGAACATGGAGCCGTCGGGACAGGGGACGTCCCAACCCGCGGAGACGAGGCCTTTGATCAGCACATCGCGACGATCTTTGTACAGCGCGCGCATCTCCGCGACACACTCCTGCGGACCGGTCAGAGCCGCGACGGCCGCGACCTGGATCGGCGTGAATGCGCCATAATCCAGGTAGGACTTCATCCGCGTCAGCGCCTTGATCAGCCGAGGATTGCCCGCCGCGAACCCCATGCGCCAGCCGGGCATGGAGTAAGTCTTCGACAGCGAGGTGAACTCGACCGCGATGTCTTTCGCGCCCGGCACCTGCAGGATCGACGGCGGCGGTTGGTCGTTGAAGTAAACCTCGGCGTAGGCGAGGTCGGACATCACCCAAATCTCATGCCGGCGCGCGAACGCGACGATCTCGCGGTAGAAATCGAGATCGGCCATATGCGCCGTCGGGTTCGACGGGAAATTGACGATCAGCGCCGTCGGTTTCGGGACCGAGTGCCGCACCGCCCGATCCAGCGAGCGCAACATCTCGTCGTCCGGCGTGGCGGGAACGCTGCGCACGGCGGCTCCGGCGATGATGAAGCCGAACTGGTGGATCGGATACGACGGGTTCGGCACGAGTATCGTGTCGCCCGGACTGGTGATCGCCGACGCCAGATTGGCCAGGCCTTCCTTTGACCCGAGAGTCGCGACGACCTCGGTCTCGGGGTCCAGCTCGACGTCAAAGCGGCGGCGGTAATAGGTGGCGAGCGCTCGGCGAAGCCCGGGAATGCCGGCGCTGACGGAATAACGGTGCGCGCGCGGGTCCTGCACCGTCTCGATCAGCTTATCCACGATGTGGCGGGGAGTCGGGCTGTCCGGGTTGCCCATGCCGAGGTCGATGATGTCCTCACCTGCCGTGCGTGCCTTGGCCTTCGCTGAATTCACCTCGGCGAAGACATACGGCGGCAGACGGCGGATACGGTGGAACTCACCGGGGGACTCGGAACTCATGGACGGCCTTTCGGGGTTACGACGCTGCTATTGTAGCAGACGCAGACTCGCGCCGCGACCCGAAGCTTCGGCATTCAGCCGAAGTCTCGCGTAGGGCACACCCCGCGCCACCAATGCCGTCGCGAGGTTTTGCGCCCGGGACAGGCCGAGCGCGACAGCGTTCGACTGCGCGCCCGCATCAGCCGTCGTCGCATCGCCGTAGCCGGTGACGGCGACCCCGTCATCGCCGCGAATTCCCGCGATGGTTTTGACCTCCGCGAGAGCCGCGTCGTTGAGCGCGGCGGACCCTCGATCGAAATCGACCTCCATGCCCTGAACGGGCGCTGCCGGCGGGGGCGTCGCCGTGATCGGTACCGCCGGCGGTGGTGGTGGTGGCGCGACGCCTGGGCGAGCGGGCTCATCGGTCGGCAAAGCCGGCAATTGACCGTTGGCCACCCTCTGGGCTGTCCCGGGCCCGATCGGCGGCACGGCCGGGATCGTGGCCGGGACAGCCAAAAATTGCGTGCTCGCACCTGATTTCGTGCTCGCGCCGGGGGCCTTCGATCCCGGGGATACCTGCGGATTTGGCGCCGTTCCGGACGCGGCGGGAGGCGCCGTCACGCCGGCCAGCGACGCGCTTGCAGCCGGCGCCCCCTGGGAAGCGCCGGCCCCCGGAGGAGCGGCTAACGTCGCGGAGGAAGGCGCGGGCGGCGAACCTGTGGGAATCGGCGCCAGAGCCGCGGCCTGGAGAGCATTTAGCCGGTCGGTGGTCAGGCCGGCTGTCATCTGGGTCCATGCCGCCGTACTTGCCGTGGCAGGTTTGGGCGGAACCGTCGCAAGGTTCGGATACGGATCCTTGTCACCCGGCGGAGGCGGCCGCTGCTCGGAGATCTTGCCGCCGATCGAGTCGTGCCACCATGCCTCCGGACCACTCGTATGGTAATCGAAACAGCCGCAGAGGCACGTGAGGCTTAACAGAATGGTGCACCGCACCGTTACGCGCCAAGCTTGAACGTTCGCTCGGGCATCCCTAGGTTGCGTGCTATTCTCAACAATCACCATCAGCTGGACCCAGCCCAGAACGCGGGCGCCAGTCGTAGCCGGAGATACAAACCGGCGCAAAGGACACGTCCATGAGTGAGACGGATAAGCCGAAAGAGCCCGATTTCAAACTGCCGGACCCGGCGGTCTTCGGCCATACCATGTCCGATATCGCCGAGCGGTCGCAGCGGATCGTGACAGATTGGTTGAAGCGTCTGCCGAAAGAGGAACACGAAGCCGACCCGTTGAACATCGGCACCGCGTTCATGGAAATGACCGCGCGGCTGATGACCAACCCGGCACGCCTGATGCAGGCGCAGTTTGGGCTTTGGCAGGATTATATGTCGCTCTGGCAGAACACGGCGCGGCGGATGATGGGGATCGACACGGAACCGGTGATCGACTCGGCGTCGAGCGACCGGCGCTTCAAGGATTCGGCTTGGAAAGACAATGAAATTTTCGATTTCATCAAGCAATCGTATCTGCTGAGCGCCCGCTATGTTTGCGATGTGGTGTCGCATGTCGACGGGCTGGATGAAAAGACAGCTCAGAAAGTCGACTTTTACGCTCGGCAATTCGTCGATGCGATGTCGCCGTCGAATTTCGTACTGACCAATCCCGAGGTGCTCCGCAAAACCGCCGAGACCGGTGGCGAAAATCTGCTGAAGGGGTTGAACAACCTGCTAACCGATCTGGAGCAGGGCAAAGGCAAGCTCCGTATCAAAATGACCGATATGGCCGCCTTCAAACTGGGAGAGAACATCGGCGTCACGCCGGGCAAGGTCGTGTATCAGAACGATCTGATGCAGTTGATCCAGTATACGCCCACGACGGCCAAAGTATTGAAACGGCCGCTGCTGATCGGACCGCCCTGGATCAATAAATTTTACATTCTCGACCTGCGGCCGCGGAACAGTTTCGTCAAATGGGCTGTCGCGCAGGGGCACACCGTATTCATGATCTCCTGGGTCAATCCGGACGAGCGTCTGGCGAAGAAAGGTTTCGATGATTATATGAAAGAAGGCTACCTCGCCGCGCTCGACGCCATCCAACAGGCGACCGGCGAGCGCGAGGTCAACGTCATCGGATATTGTCTGGGCGGCACGCTGCTGGCCGCGACCTTGGCCTGGATGGCGGCGAAAGGCGACGATCGTATCAAGACCGCCACCTTCTTCGTGACCATGATGGACTTTCACGAAGCCGGCGAACTGGGCGTGTTCATCGATGAGGAGCAATTGAGCGCGCTGGAAGACAAGATGAACAAGCGCGGCTATCTCGAAGGCAGCGAGATGGCGACGACCTTCAACATGCTGCGCGCGAACGATCTGATCTGGTCTTTCGTTGTCAACAATTACTTGCTGGGCAACGATCCGTTTCCGTTCGACCTGCTTTACTGGAACGCTGACTCGACCCGCATGCCGGCGAAGATGCACAGCTTCTATTTGCGCAAGATGTATCAGGAGAATCTGCTGTGCGTACCGGGCGGAATCGAGCTGGACCGCGTGCCGATCAATCTGGGCAAGATCACCACTCCGGCGTATTTCCTGTCGACGCGCGAAGATCATATCGCGCCATGGAAGTCGACCTATCGCGGTACGCAACTGTTGGGCGGGACGAAACGTTTCGTGCTCGCCGCTTCGGGACATATCGCCGGCGTGGTCAACTCGCCCGATGGCGGGAAATACAATCACTGGATCAATGAGGACCTGCCACCCGACCCGGACGAGTGGTTCAAAGGGGCCACCGAACTCGCGGGATCGTGGTGGCCGGACTGGCACCGCTGGATCGGCGCGCACGGCAAGGCGCAGGTCCCGGCGCGGCAGCCCGGCGATGGGAAATTGAAGGTGATCGAGGATGCTCCGGGCAGTTATGTGAAGGTCCGGTTGAGTTAAGTTTCAGGGCGCACACCGTCATATGTGCCGCCGCGATGGAT
>JBEKGV010000427.1:0-4867 GCA_050012615.1 Acetobacteraceae bacterium
CTGCTCCGGAGGCCTTCCGGCAAAGATTCATTCCGCGTCCGACGCAAGGTCGCTGGATGGGACGATGAATTCCTCGCCAGCCTTATCACAGCATGATTTTTTCACCCGATTCGCCTGGAGGCGCTCCCCTCTCCGGCAATCTTACCGACCAACAGGCGAGGCGTCTCCTCCACACAACGCGCGGCTGTTTGGCCGGATATATGTTGCGTACCCGACGCCACTTTAAATCGTTGGCTCATCAGGACGGCCACGCGTTTCGGGCCGCCCAGTGAGACGGCACATCAGAAGGCAGGGCGAACCGTGGTGGTGGTGGTTTGCGTCGGTGGCGACCACACCGTCCCAGGATTGTTGGTGGTGGTCGTGGTCGACGATTGCCCTGGCGCAACATACCCCGCGGGCGCAGGCGTGACGTAGCTGGTCGTCGGCGGCATCACGATGGTGGTGGTGGTCGGCCGAGGCGCGGGCGCGGACTCGACACAGCCTGCCAGGGCAAAAGCGGCGAGCGGTATCAGCAGCATTGAATAGCGCATGGAGTTCTTCCCTCTGTTATGGTGACGGACTGAAAGCATATGCTTCCAGTCGTCATCGTGTAGGCTCGGAATCTACTCAAATGCTCTTTTAGGGACGATCAGGAAGGAGACGGTTTTCCCTGCCTTTCGATCAACGAACCGTCGTCGTTTCGGTCTTGGTCTGCGAAATACCTGGGCTTCCGGGCGTCGAGACCTCCGTGCCGCTGGTATCCCTCTCGATCATCACGCCATTCCGATTGACGGTCCGGCGAGTGGATGTTGTAACGTCGACGTCGTGCGTCGGAGCGACCCCGGGTGTGGTCACGGTCGTCGAACTGGAAACAGAGGATTGCGCGAAGCCGACCCCTGACATCAACGTGAGGGCCGTCATTGCCGCCAGCGAAGTTTTGAACATGATGCTTACTCCAAGGAGTCTTTGACAAGCGAAGTCGCTCGGCCATGTCGGATTCCGCGGGATCGAAGGAGCGGGGTCAATACTCGGAAGATACCTATACCGAGTTTGTGCGTACTGCCGATCAGCCAAAGGGATTTTGTAAGTAGAATCCGAGGCTACACCGGAAGCGAGACTCCGTCCTAATGGTGAACGACCAAACCGAGACGAAGACACTCGTTACCGGATTGTTGGAAAGTATGACAAATGACCAGATTTCTCCTGGCTGGCGCCGCCGCGCTCGGCATCATGACAGTGGTCGCGATGGCGCAAACATCCACCTCCGAAACGACAATAGTAACGACAGCGACCCCGTCCCTGAGTGCGCCGGTGACGAACTCAAGCTCGTCAACCATCGCGCGCGGGGCCACGGCTGATGGCGATCAAAGCTCCACCAGCGGCACATCCTTCAGCGACAGCAACGGCAACCGGACCGAGACCACGATCACCAATACGTCCTATCCGTTGAGCAAAATGATCACGACAACCAAGAAAACGACCAACGTTATTAACGGGATCGCGACGGAAACCGTGACAACCACGAATACCTATCCCGCATCGGCCATGATCGCACCCGCGGTGACGACGGCGGTTCGCACGTATAACGTCAACCCGAAGTAGTCCTACAGTGCAATCAGAGAAATCAGACGGCGCCGAGGTTGAACGGTTCTCGCGGGCACGAGACGTCATGACGACGAAGGTCATAACCGCGGGCCCTGACGAACCGACACGAGATGTCGCGCGTCGGTTGCTCGACAACCAGATCAGCGCGGTTCCGGTCGTCAACGGCGATGGGGTCCCCATTGGTATGGTCAGCGACGGCGATCTCATCGGACGCGATGAAAACCAGCGGCTGGCGCGACATGATTGGTGGCTGGACGTGATGACGGGAACGCAGACGTCCGACGATGACTTTCAGGCCCGCGTTCGCGTCCCGGGTCGTACGGCCCGCGACGTCATGTCGGCGCCGCTGGTGACGGTCACCGAAAATACGAGTGTCAGTGCGATCGCGCGGCTTCTTTCGATCCATCACGTGAAGCGGGTGCCGGTGGTACGTGACGGATGCATCGTCGGCATCGTCAGTCGAGCGGACCTGCTGCGGGTGGTCGCTGCTGACAAGCACCACGGCGCGGCCTCACCAAACAAGACACATCCCGGATTCCTGATAAGCATGTTTGGTGAGTACCATCGCCCGGCATGGCAGATCGTGCCAGTCGTCACGCCGGCGGAAGGCCAGCCGAAGCCAAAAGTGGCCACGCTGGAGGCAGACAATTTCCGCCAGCTCGTGGCGGACTTCCATAGCGATGAAAACCAGCATCGAGATGATACGCGCCGTGCCGCCGCTGATCAGCGAAGAGAGCGCGCCAAAGAGCTGACCGATGTGCATGTCTTCGATGAGGTATGGCACGATTTGGTGGCGCACGCCCGAACCATGGCGGAGCACGGCCAGAAGGAAGATATGCTCCTGCGCTTTCCGAACCAATTATGTCTCGATGGCGGCCGTGCGATCAATGTGCATGAGGAAGGCTGGACCGCGACCCTGCGCGGCGAGGCCGCTGAAATTTGCTTGCGGTGGGAGCGTGATCTGAAACAACACGGGTTCACGCTTTCTGCCCGCGTGCTGGAATTTCCTGAGGGCAAGCCAGGCGACATTGGTCTCTTTCTCGTTTGGGAACGATGATTCGCCGTTGTTGAATCGTTCATCAGGGCGGCGTTCGCCAGCACGACCTTGCGCCTCCCTTCGTCGCCCTTCAACGAGATTTAAATATGGTTGGCGTGGCCGAGTAGCAGACCACCACGACGACTCCCGTCCCACCGGTCTCCACGACGACCACAACCACATGGCGGAATTCACAACCGCGGTAGTGGAACGGCGCCCCGAGCGGCGCGGTCCGACGATCGTAAGTAGATTCCGATCCTGGCGCGACAGGGTCGAGGCCGGGTATTCCGCTATTGCAGTCGTCGATCAGATTATCCGCTCCGGCTCACGCCAACAATTTGTCGGATTGTTCCATTCGGCGACTTCGCCTCAGCCGAAGCGATGAGAAGCTGATTCTCAGATCCTGAAAGACACAACGCCATGAACTTCTCGACCATTTATATTGCACTTCCGCTCGTGCTGATCGTGCTCTTCGCTCTCATGACGGCAACTGTTAAAATCTTGCGTGAATATGAGCGAGCCGTGGTCTTCACGTTGGGGCGCTTTCAAAAGGTCAAAGGGCCGGGGCTTGTTCTTCTGATACCGTTCATCCAGGAAATGGTAAGGGTGGATTTGCGTATTCAGGTCATCGAGATACCGACTCAGGACGTGATCTCCCGAGACAACGTCTCAATGAAAGTTGACGCGGTTCTTTACTTCAACGTTGTCAATCCCGAGCATGCCATCATCCAGGTCCAAAACTACCTCCCCGCCACCAATATGCTCGCGCAAACGACTCTGCGGGCGGTGCTGGGACAGCATGACCTCGACGAGATGCTGTCCGAACGAAAGAAACTCAGCACCGATGTTCAAAGCATCCTGGACGCGCAGACGGAAACCTGGGGAATTAAAGTGAGCAACGTCGAAATCAGGACCGTTGAACTCACTGAAAACATGGTACGCGCCATCGCCAAACAGGCCGAGGCGGAACGCGACCGTCGCGCCAAGATCATCCATGCGGAAGCCGAGTTCCAGGCCTCACAGACGCTGACCAACGCCGCCAAGGTGCTGTCGAGCATTCCGGCCGCCATGCAGCTGCGCTACCTCCAAACGCTAACTGAGATCGGAGCGGAACAGAATTCCACCATCGTCTTCCCCATGCCGATCGACATCATCAAGCCGTTCCTCGAACTGCTTGAGAAAGCCGGCAAGGCACCGCGAGGAAATGGAGCGCTTCATGAGCCGCTCAAGGAAGAAGCCTCATTAGGCGTGTGAGAAAGCAACATATTGATGCGGCGTGGCATGGCCAAAGCCCGGACGTTCCGCCGGGTGCGACCCACACTAATTCTTCGCGAGTGGCCCGGCCGCGATAGCCAGCCGCGCCAGCGCGGGGAGCGACTTCGATCCGGTCTTTTTCATGATCGAGGCCCGGTGGTTTTCGACAGTGCGCTGACTGATGCCAAGATCGGCGGCGATATTCTTGCTGGGATGTCCAGCGAGGACCAGGTCCATGATCTGATGCTGCCGCATCGTGAGGCCCGCGATATGGCTCGCCGCATCCTCTTGCCAGGCCGTTCGCTTGCCCGCGTCCCGCCCCCGCTCAAGCGCGTGCCCGACGGCGGCGGTCAACGCCTCTCGACCAACCGGCTTTTCGATGAAATCCGAAGCCCCCGCCTTCATGGCCTGAACCGCGATGGACACGTCGCCGTCGCCCGTGATCATGATGGCCGGCGGCAGGTGACCTTCATCGCTTAGCCGCCGCAGCAGATCGAGCCCACTCATTCCTGGCAGGTAAGCATCGATGATCAGGCAGCACTCGCGGCCTGGGCGCCAGGCGTCGAGAAACGCCTCACAAGACGCGTAATCTTCAACGATACGGCCATCTTCCTCGAGCAAATCGCGGATCCCCTCGCGCAGGTTGCCGTCATCATCGACGATGAAGATGACCGGCGACCCTGAGCCATCAGTTGTTTGGTGAGGCAATGGCCGTGATACAGGCAGCAGCCCCGTGATCACGCGGATCAACTCTTGCGGCTTCACCGGCTTGTTGAGCTTCGTGTATTGTCTGAGCGCGATTTCGCGCAGTGTGCCGGTGGAGATGTCACCCGTCAGGATCACGACCGGGATCTCCCGGCCAACCGCTTCACGGATTTTCGTTGAGGCTTGGATCCCATTCATCCCATTCGGCAAATTGAAGTCGACGAGAAGGAGATCGGGGTGAACCGTGCCTCGCGCTACCAGCTCCAGCGCGGTCATGCCATCCGGTGC
>JBEKGV010000428.1:0-4864 GCA_050012615.1 Acetobacteraceae bacterium
AATGCCGTCTGCTGCAAGTCGCGCGCTCGACCTTATATTATCAGCCGGTTCCGGCGAGCCCGGACGAAGCAGGGTAATCGCATTTCAAAAATTGGCCATCAGCCTGCGAAGATAGTCATCGTTCCATGCCGCTCGTTTGAACTTGCCGCGCAGTGACCCTTTAGATCCCTCCTTCTGCATGACGTTCAGCGCCATGTGTCGCAAGATCGCGAGGTTGTAGGGGCTATTGTCCATCCGGTTGCGGTCCTGGTCTTCGTTCATGATGACGTCCAGACGCCAGTGGTGGCTATTATGCCTAACTTGACTATAAGGGAATACCAGAGAAAAATTCTCTAGTGCGGTTTCTGGTTCGGCGCCTGAAGATAATTCAGATCCTTTCCGTGACCAGTTTGATCGTACATCTTATCGACGATCAGTGTGCAGGCATCCCATCGGCGCCCTCGGGCCAAACAAGGCTTGCCATCATTTGTAATCCAAACGTACGCGGACTCTGGCGCGTTGTTCGTGCATCGCTCGTGATAGAAAAGCTGTTCTTCTTTGGTTACGTTTGGCGCTGGTTCAGCCAGCGCTTCTCCGCTTATCCACCTATGGCCGCCAGGGACCCCCCTGTGTCAGAGAAGTTGCCGCCCGGATAGGATCGGATCCCCAGGGGGCGATGGACAACGGACATGGCTCGGTATGGACAGAAGTTTAAGGCCAACGCGGTCGCGCGATTGCTTCCGCCTCAGAGTTGCCCGGTGGCGACGCTGTCAGCCAGAGTAGGCATCAGCGTAGGCACGCTGGAGCGGTGGCGGGCGGAGGCTTTGGCGAACGCCTGTCCTGGCCATGCTGAACTGGCTCGGCATCAAACCGTCGTATTCCCGTCCACGCGTGAGCGACGACAATCCTTACGCCGAGGCTTTGTTCCGCACCGCCAAATACCGGCCGGAGTTCCCGGTCAAAGGCTTCGCCGATCTCGATGCGGCGCGGGAATGGGCCATGCGCTTCGTTCATTGGTACAACGAAGAACATCGTCACAGCGCCATCCGCTACGTGACCCCGGCACAACGTCACGCTGGCCAGGATCGCGCCTTGCTTGCCGCCCGCCATGAAATCTATCAGCGCGCACGCCGGAACGCGCCAGGGCGATGGAGCCGTTCGACCGGGAACTGGACACCGGTGGATGCGGCGACACTCAACCCGGAGCGGAACGCGGTGGTTCAGGCGGCGATCACACGAACCAGGCTTTCCGGTTCGACGGGCGAGCCTGCTTTCTCGTCCCGACCTGACAGCGCCCACGCCATGGCGCGCAACGAAGGGGAAGAGAGGAGCGGAGCCACCCGGAACCACGCACAGCGCGCCTGGGCGCGCGAGCGTGGCGAGCACCGGACCTTCCCCGAAGTGAGCACCATGGCACACTCAATACCAGTCGGCGGACCAAGCCATCACGACCGCGGGCACCAGCCGGGAAGGCCATCTGATAAAACGACGATCGTTACAAATCACGAGCGACAACTTGCTTGACACTCATCGGGACGTCGGGCCATTGGTATCCATCCGGTAAGTGACGCGGGGAGATAGTTCAGGCGGCGGCAGCGGCTTCGATGGTCTGTTCGCGCCAGTTCCACGGCAGCAGTTCGTGCAGACGCCGAACGGGATGATCCGCTATGCGAGCGAGGACGTCGGCGAGCCATGCGCGGGGATCGATGTCATTCAACTTCGCTGTGACGATCAACGAGTACACCGCGGCCGCGCGCTCACCGCCGCGATCGGATCCCGCGAACAGCCATGCTTTCCTGCCAAGGGCTATGCCACGCAGCCCGCGTTCCGCCGCGTTATTCGTCAGGCAAATTCGCCCATCATCGAGGAAGCGTGTGAACGCATCCCATCGCTTCAACATGTAATCCATGGCCTTGGCGACATCGGCGTGACGCGAGAGCCGGGCGCGCTCGCCGCGCATCCATTGCTCGAGCGATGTGACCAACGGCGCGACCCGGACCCGTCGTATGGCGAGCCGTTGTTCCGCGGCCAGGCCATTGATCTCGCGCTCGACATCGAAGATCGCATCGATCCGGCGCACCGCCTCGATCGCCAGCGGCGCCTTCGCGAGATCGGCGAGCACGAACAGTTTGCGTCGCCCATGTGCCCAACATGCCGCTTCGATAATCGGACCTGGCTTGCGCGCCTCATGGTACAGGTCGTTGAACCCGGCATATGCGTCAGCCTGAAGGATACCCGCGTAGTGCTTCAGATGTGAGCACGGGTGTTTCCCACCTCGATCGGGTGAGTAGTAGAAGATCGCTCCCGGTGGTGCCCGGCCGCCGAACGGAAGATCGTCTCGCACATAAACCCACAAGCGTCCGGTGATGGTCTTTCCTCTGGCCAGAACCGGTACCGTCGTATCGTCACCGTGAATACGCTCGGCCGCCAGCACGTGCGCGGCGATCAACACCACCAGCGGCATCAGGGCGCGCGTGCAGGCGCCGACCCAATCGGCGAGTGTGGAGACGCTGAGATCGATGCCCTCGAGGGCGAAACGTTCGCTTTGCCGGTTCAACGGCTGATGCTCGCCGAATTTGGCGTGCATGATCGTCGCCAGCAGGTCCGGACCGGCGCGACCGCGCGCGATCGGATGGAATGGCGCCGGCGGTTGGGTAATCGTCTCGCAGGAGCGGCACGAGAACTTTTCCCGTACTGTCTGGATCACCTTGTAGGTACGGGGAATGCTCTCGAGCGTTTCGGTGATGGTCTCGCCGAGTTTGGCGAGCTTGCCGCCGCAGCAGGGGCAGGCGGTCGGGCCCGAAAGCACCACGCGCTCGCGTGGTAGATGTGCCGGCAGCGGTCCCCGAACCGGCTTCGCGCGCGTGAAGGGACGCACCGTTGTCTTATCCGGCGTCGCGTTGGCGGCAACTTCATCCTCGGTCGCGGCGGTCTCGAGTTCCTCGAGTTGCATCTCCAACTGATCGAGCAGCTTGCGGCCGCGTTCAGCCGAGGCACCGAAACGATCGCGCTTCATTTTGGCGATCAGCAGCTTCAGGTGCGCGACCATCGCCTCGGCGCCGGAGGCACGGGCTTCCGCTTCGCGACGCGCCTGCTGTTCGGCGGCGAGGGCCGCGCGAAGTGCTTCGGTGTCGAAGGGAATCGGTTCGTTCACGCGAACGATTCAACCACGATCGCATCGCGATGGGTACAAGAAATTTGCCCTGTCCATGACAAATTCAGCCCGCCGCTTCCGGCCGCCATGTGCGAAGTGGATTTCTCCAATCTATCCCCTCCAGCATGTAGCCGAGTTGAGCGGCGGTAATGGCGACCACGCCATCCGATGGCGTCGGCCAGATGAACCGGCCGCGTTCCAATCGCTTCGCATAGAGCGACAAGCCGAGGCCGTCATGCCAGAGGACCTTCAACAGATCACCGCGTTTGCCACGGAAAACATAAAGATCGCCGGCGTGCGGATCTCGGCGAAGTCCCTGCTGAACCTGTAATGCCAACCCATTCATGCCGCGGCGCATATCGGTCACACCTGTCGCGAGCCAGACATGAACCCCGGACGGCGGCGTGATCATCCACGCAACGCCGCCAGCACCCGACGTAACGTCGCCAGACTGACATTTTCTCCGGCGCGAACCATGGTGCCATCAGCGAGCATAATCTCGATTTGACCGTCAGCTGATGCCGGCATCCCCGGTGGAACCGCCGGCAATGTGGATCGATGACCAGGGTCTCGCGATACCGGCTCACCGGTTACCTGAACCGGGAAGAAGGCCGGCGCCAGGTCCGCACCGAGAACGCCGCGTCGCGCCTGTCGGCGCCAGTTCCACAACAAACCACTGCTCAGGTCGTGTTGGCGAGCCACCGCCGCGAGGCAGGCGCCGGGCCGGTCGCATTCGGCGACGATCCGCAACTTCTCCTCGACCCGCCAACGGCGTCGCCGCTCAACTCCGGTAATGATCTCCATCCGCCGTGTGCTCCACCCTTAGCTGGCGCTCTTAAGAACGCCCTTAAGGTCGGACACCTGGGTCAGGCGGACAAGACGGTCCTCGCCGGATGCTTACAGATGAACCCCGCCGGGTTAGTGTTCAGTGGGACAAGCCAGGATCAGGCAAATCTGTTGGCACCGGGGAACCGTCAAGATCAAGTAGTAGTTGGCGTCCAAATTCCACCAGTTTACGCGGCGGGATCGGGAAGCCAAGCTGTGGCATGATCCATTGTGCGGCGAGAGGGCCATAGGACATCCGGTACAGATCGGCCACCCCTCGCTTTACGCGCATCTCATTCGGAGGCCAGTTTGGGAAGTCTCGAGTCAAAAATGGCGGCTCGCCGGTCGTGTTCAGCTGAGTCTCCATCTGATTGAACGCCTGGATATACGCCCACTTGAAGTGGAGAGCGTCCCGGCCGGTAAAACCCATCGCGACAAGAGTAAATCCGTCACGGTCCATGTTGACCAGCGGTCGACTTCTACCCTGATCATCCGTGTATTCGATAAACGCAAAAGTGCGTTTATCTAATCCAGGCTCTGCTGCGATGAGTGCCCGAACTGCTCTAACTACGTCGGCATGACGTTTTCCAAAGTATTTTGCCACATCGAGACTTGTGGCCCGTACGTGGCCATTTTCAACGAAAACCACGGGGTTGCCCCGATCGAACTCATGAGTCATAGGGTCAAGTGTCATCGGTCGCTCTCCTAAAGCGATTGGTGATGGGTGACGCCGTTGCAAGCGGCGCCGTCTGCCGGCGGCGGGGTGTTGTCGTAGGAAGCGTATTCCGCCGCCGGTTACGCGGACCACCAAGCGGAGGTCCCAAATCCGATTCCCGTTATGGGTTACTCGTATAGCGCTACCGCGGATTTTTGAGATTGCAAACAGCAAATACTCACCGCTCTCCA
>JBEKGV010000429.1:0-4864 GCA_050012615.1 Acetobacteraceae bacterium
GAATCAGGCGGCCCAGGAGAGGACCTTGCTCGGCCGAACGGCAATGAAATTCGGCATCACACTGTCCAACCGCGGCATCCTGCTCGGCCTGACAACAGTCCCGAAGCTGCTCGCGCTGGCCGATAGCGTGGAGGCTTGCCCTCTGCTCGACAGCATCTGGGTCGGGGATGCGCTGTTCGTGTACCAGAGGCTGGATGCGCTGACCCTGCTCGCCGCCATCTCTGGACGACCGACGATGTCCTGTTCGAGGGCACCTGGCTTCGCTTCGGTCCCGTGACCATGCAGCAGAAGCCGCTGCAATCGCCATGTCCCATCTGGCTGACCACCAACGCGGGACGATTGGGCAACGACCGGGCCGGCATGGGCGGCTCCGACTTCGCGCTACGCCGAGTCGCGCGTGTGGCGGACGGGTGGATGACACATTCGGTCTCGCCGGAAGGGTTCCGGCGATCGCTCGACCTGATCCAGTCAACCGGCCGCGAGGCGGGACGGGATATGGACCGGTTCGGCAACATCGTGACCGCGGTCCTCAACATTCAGGACGAACCGGATGCCGCGGTGGCGGATGCGAAGCGATATCTCGATCTGTGAGGGGTTCACCTTTCGGCTCGCGACCATGGGCGATGCGATGACGCAGTTTCGACGCCTGACCGAGGACGTCCTGCCGTTCATCTGACCTGATGTTACGCCTTAAATCGCGATCCTGCCGAGGATCGCGCGGGAGGCCTCAGGGATTGGCACAGGTTTCTGCGAGCCGCGTTCGACGAATACGTGGATGAAATGTCCCTCGGCGGCGGCGACATCGTCATCGTTGCGGAAAACACCGATCTCATACCGCACCGAACTGCGCCCGATCCGTGCCACCCGAACACCAACGGCCACGCGGTCCGGGAACGCCAGGGAACTGTGGTAGCGGCATGCTACCTCGGCGACCACACAATGCGTTGGCCCCTCCAGCATCCCGACGACGTGTTCAGTCATTTCGTAATAAGTGACCGCTGTGTCGAAGTAGGAAAAATAATTGACGTTGTTCACATGCTGGAACACGTCGTTGTCCATCCAGCGCGTGGTGATGGCGTGAAACCAGCGGTAGTTGGCGCGGCGGCCAGGGGGAGGGCGGCTCATGCGGAGGTCTTTGGTCCCGTGATCCATTAGCCGCCGCAATCAAGCCGATCCGGCCCGCTCCGTCCATCGCGGCGCCCGGCTGACACCAATGGGGCTACATGGACACCCCGACCCTGCCGCGTTAAGCGGGCGCCGCCTTCCACGATGGGAGTTCCCGCCCGTGCCGATCAGTCTCCGCTCGCGCCGCACCGTCCTCGCGGGCGCGGTCGCCTTTGTTGTCTCCACCCGGCAGGGGCAGGCGCATGCGATTCTCGAGGCGAGCGAACCCAGTGCGGGCGACAAGGTGCCCGCGGGATCGATCTCGCTGAAGCTGCGGTTCAACAGCCGCATCGACCGCTCGCGCTCCCGTTTGACGCTGACAGGTTCCGGTCAGACCCGAACCACCCCGCCCATCGACCCCGAGGGGCCGCCGGACCTGTTGACCTCGACCCTGACCCTGGTTCCGGGCGCTTACGTGCTGCGGTGGCAGGTGCTGGCGGTCGACGGACATATCACCAGAGGCGACGTGCCGTTCACGGTAACGGAGCCCTGACTCCGTGGATTTGCTGATCGATCTGTTCGGCTATCTTTCGATCATCATCCATGGATTGACGATCCTGGCGCAATCGATGGCGTTGGGAGGGATCCTGTTCCTCGTGCTGCTCGCGCGCCCATTGCTGCCGACGATTGGCACCGGGGTGGCGCGGCGAACCGCCAGGTTGGCCGCCTGGAGCGCGGTGGGCCTCGCTGTCGCTCAATTGGCGACGGTTGTGTTGGAATCCGCTGTGCTGGCCGGAACCGTGGACATTGGGATCGTTTCCGCACTGACCAGCGATGCCGCTCTGGCCGGTCAGGTGAAACTCGTGGCGAGCGTGTTGCTCGCGGTACTGCTGTTCCGCCGCGGCCACAATGCACAGGCGGCGCCGCTATTGGTGTTGTCCGGCATCGTCCTGGCCGCCGCCACGCTGACCACTCACGCCGCCGCGCGGCTGGACGACCGAGGGATTTTGCTCGCCGCCGCCTTCCTGCACCAGGCGGGCGCGGCGATCTGGATCGGCGGCATCCCCAGCTTCATCGCGGCCCTCGCCTGGGTTGACGACGGGATCGCCTGCCGCGCGATCGGCAGCCGCTTCTCGCGCATGTCGATGTTTGGCGTCGCTTGCATCCTCGCCAGCGGCATCGTCATGAGCGTGTTTTATATCGGCGATTGGGAAGGGTTCTATGGCACGGCCTATGGCGTCATGGTCGCCGCCAAAATCGGTCTTTTTCTCATGCTTCTCGCCCTGGGCGGACTGAATTTCCTGTCGGTTGAGCGGCTGCGCGCCAATCCCGCCGCCTCCGTCAATCGCCTGCGCCGCTGCGCCGAGGCCGAAATCGGGATCGGCGTCGCATTGTTCTTCGCCGCGGCCTCGCTCACCTCCGTCCCGCCCGCCGTCGATCTCACCCAGGACCGTGCCACCTGGGCGGACATCGTGGCGCGAAATATTCCCGAATGGCCGAGTTTCTCCAGCCCCGGCCATGACACTCTCGCGATCCCCGCCTTACAGGAGAAACTGGACGCCGAGGCCGCGCACCATGCGAGCCAGCCCGGTACCGCATTCGTGCCCGGGTCGGGAGAGCTGCCGCCCAGAAATGCCGACGATGTCGCGTGGTCGGAGTACAATCACCACTGGTCCGGGTTGTTCGTGGTCGCGATAGGCGTGCTCGCTTTGCTCAACCGCGCGGGTGTTGGGTGGGCCAAACACTGGCCGCTGCTGTTCCTGGGTCTGGGGGCCTTCCTGTTCGTCCGATCCGATCCCGAGGTCTGGCCTCTCGGCCAAATCGGCTTCTTCGAAAGTTTTCGCGACGTCGAGGTTCTGCAGCACCGCGCGTTCGTCCTGTTGATCGTCGCGTTCTCGTTCTTCGAATGGCGGGTGCGCTCCGGCGATTGGCGCAGCAAATCCGCCGCGCTGGTGTTTCCTCTGATGTGTGCGATCGGCGGCACGCTGCTGCTGACCCACAGTCACGCCATCGCCAACGTGAAGGAACAGTTGCTGATCGAAGTGACTCACACGCCATTGGCCCTCGCGGGGATCGTCGCCGGTTGGTCGCGATGGCTGGAGCTGCGGCTCCAGCCGGCGTCCAGTCCGGTGCTGAGCCGCGTCGCGGGCTGGACCTGGCCGGTGTGTCTGGTGCTGTGTGGGATGATTTTGTTGGATTATCGCGAAGCATGATGGACGATTGGCCTGGGCGTCGACACATGACGTTCCGGCCGGAAATTGCCGGCGGGAGATTCCCGGCGGGAAATTGAAGAACCAACCTCGGGGGAATCACATGGTCGATATGCGACAGGAAAGTGACGGCCTTGGTGTGGTTGAAGTGCCGGCGGACAAATTGTGGGGTGCTCAAACTCAGCGCTCGCTCGAGCATTTCAGCATTGGGACGGATTTGATTCCTCGCGAGATGATCACCGCTTACGCCATATTAAAGCAGGCCGCCGCGGTCGCGAACCATGCCGGGGGACGGCTCGACGATCAGCATTGCAGGATGATTGTTCGGGTTTGCGACGAAATTCTCGCCGGCCGGCATCACGACATGTTCCCGTTGCATGTGTGGATGACCGGCAGCGGCACCCAGTTCAACATGAATGTGAACGAGGTGATTTCCAATCGCTGCTGCCAACTCGCGGGTACGCCGCTCGGGAGCAAGTCGCCGGTTCATCCGAACGATCACGTCAATATGTCGCAGTCGTCGAACGATACGTTTCCGTCGGCTATGTACATCGCGGCAGCCGTCAATGTTAAGCAGCGCCTTGTGCCGGCGGTAGCCTCGCTGCATGACGCGATCGACGCGAAAGCACAGGCATGGAGGGATATCGTCAAAATTGGGCGGACCCACATGCAAGACGCCACCCCGTTGACGTTAGGCCAGGAATGGTCGGGCTACGCGGGGATGCTGGCGGACAATCTGGAGCGGATCGAAGCAGCCCTGGAGGGCGTGTACCGACTGGCTCTGGGAGGCACCGCGGTGGGAACGGGCATCAACTCGGCACCTGGTTTCGCCGAGGCCGCGGCTGCCGAGATCGCGAGGCTCGCGGGCCTACCCTTTGTCACCGCGCCAAATAAATTCACCGTTCAGGGATCGCACGACGCGCTGGTCCAATTGTCGGGAACGCTGCGCACTCTGGCTGTGTCGCTGTATAAGATCGGCAATGACATTCGCCTGATGTCCTGCGGTCCGCGCGCCGGCTTCGCGGAGCTGGAAATCCCGGAGAATGAGCCGGGCTCGTCGATCATGCCGGGCAAGGTCAATCCGACCCAGTGCGAAGCGCTGACGATGATCGCGGTGCAGGTGATGGCCAACGACGTCGCGGTGGGCTTTGGCGGTGCCGGCGGATATCTCGAAATGAACGTCTACAAGCCGCTGATCATCTTCAACATCGCCCATTCCATCACGATCATGACCGATGGTTGCACGAACTTCAGGAAGTTCCTGATCGAGGGCACGAAGCCCAACCTGAAGAAAATCAACGAATACGTCGAGCGCTCGTTAATGCTGGTGACGGCGCTCGCACCCGTCATCGGCTATGACAAGGCATCGAAGATCGCCCACCACGCGATGGACAACGATCTCACGCTCAAGGAGGCTGCGTTGCAGCTGGGTTTTGTCACGGAGGCCGAATTCGACCGGGTCGTCGATCCAAAAAAGATGGTCACGCCATATGTGGCGACCGGCGGCTGAACCATAGGCCCCGGTTGCGCTCCCAAATGCGTGGCGAGAA
>JBEKGV010000430.1:0-7834 GCA_050012615.1 Acetobacteraceae bacterium
ATCGAGCCGAAAATGCGGGCGACGTTGAAGGGCTCGCTGTAGCTGGTCGAGACCGTCGCGCCGAGACCGAGATGCGTCGTGATGGCGCTGAGCACCGAGATCAGGGTCGTCGGCTCGAATCGGCACAGGAAGGATGGATGATCGCCGGGGTTCATGACGAGCCCGTCCGACACGAACAGCAGGTCGAACTTGCCGCGCTCGGCGGTGCGGGCGATTTCCTGGATCACGGGCAACTGGTTGTTGCTGGTCGCGGCGCCGTCATAACGCCAGCCGGCGCTGTGATTGCCGGTGCCGAGGACGAAGACTCCGAGATGCATTTCACGTTTGGCCATGCTCATTCCGCTCCAGTTCCGTCGCGCTCCCATTTCTGGGCTGACGGTGGTGGGCCTGCCCGGTGGAGATGGGAGATTTCCGGATCATGCCGGTGGAGGCCGCGAAACGGAAGTGGTGGAGGGGGCGTACGCCGACCAACCGGCTCGCAGAAGGAAATCGAGGAATTTCAACTGTATTCGCTCGATTATTGGTGAACGCTTGCGGTGACCGACTCTGATTTTATATAATCTACGTAGATCAGGAGCGTTCGATGGTCCGAGTGACAGGCGAGCAATTACAGAAGTCCAGCGGATTCATTCGCTCCGAAGCTCGACGGGCACCTGTAGAGGTCACCTATCATGGCCGCCCCGAGTTGGTTGTCTTGTCTGTCGAGGATTACGCTTTGCTTCGGCAAAATCGGAAACTTGCGTTCACCCGTGCCGATATGTCGACCGCGAAGCTCGAACGGATCGCCAACAACCGGATGGATGCGGAGCATACTGGCCTCGATGGTCTGATGGACGACTGACCCAGTGCCGTTGCCGGCGCCGAAGCTTGGCCTGGTCGTTCATTACGGCTTTGTATGGGCTGGCTCGAGTTCCCGCGCGCCGCCTGATGCAGGGAAGAATCGGCCATGCCTGATGGTCGACCTCGAGCAAGTAGCGGAACCGGGGTTGGATGGCCGGGTGGTGACGCGGGTCACTTACCTGCCGATTTCCCACGTCGCGCCGCGTAGAGGAGAGCAGGCGATCACGATCCCGCCGCTGGTGGCGCTGCACCTAGGGCTAACCGTCGAGCGGTCCTACCTCTACACGTCGTACGCCGTTGAGGATGACTGGCCGTTCGATCTGGCCCATGTCCCAGGATCGAGCGACCGTTTCGATTATGGGTTCATCCCGCCTCGTCTGTTCGCTGCGGTTGCCGACGATTTCGCGGCTTATCTGACAGCACACCCGAGCTTCGTGCATAAGCCCTGAGCCAAGAGATCGCGAACGGCCCGTGGGGGCTACGGTGTTCGCGACCGCACCCACCCGTCCTACTTCGCCGGCACGGCCTCAATCCGCCGGCTCTTCGCCGCCATTTCGCGATAACTGTCCTGCCATTCGCTGGGGCCATTGGATGGCGAGACCTGCACCGCGGTCACTTTATATTCCGGGCAATTCGTAGCCCAATCAGAATATTCCGTGGTGACGACGTTCGCCTGCGTGTCCGGGTGATGGAACGTCGTGTAAACGACCCCTGGAGCAACCCGCTCGGTGATGTGGGCGCGCAACGATGTCGCCCCGGCGCGGCTGGCCAGGCGGACCCAGTCGCCATCGTGAACGCCCCGTTCCTCGGCGTCGTGCGGATGGATTTCGAGAACGTCCTCGGCGTGCCACACCACATTTTCCGTGCGCCTCGTTTGCGCGCCGACATTGTATTGGCTCAGAATGCGGCCGGTGGTCAGCAGCAGCGGGAAACGAGGGCCGACCTTTTCATCCGTGGCCACGTACTCCGTGATCATGAAATGCCCCTTGCCCCGCACAAATCCGCCTATGTGCATGATCGGCGTTCCCTCGGGCGCTTTGTCGTTGCAAGGCCATTGCACCGACCCGTGCTCGAGCTTCGCGTAATTCACACCCGCGAAAGTCGGCGTCGTGCGCGCGATCTCGTCCATGATCTCGGATGGGTGAGCATAGTCCATCTTGTAGCCCATCGCGTTCGCGATCAACTGCGTCACCTCCCAGTCGCCCAATCCGGCTCTTGGCTCGATGACCTGACGCACGCGATTGATCCGGCGCTCCGCGTTGATGAAGGTGCCGTCTTTTTCCAGGAAGGTGGCGCCCGGCAGGAACACGTGCGCGTAGTTGGCCGTTTCGTTCAGGAATAAATCGTGCACCACCACACATTCCATAGCGGCGAGTCCCGCGGTCACATGTTTCGTATCCGGATCGGATTGCGCGATGTCCTCGCCCTGGACATAAATGCCGCGGAAGGTTCCGTCGACCGCGGCATCGAGCATGTTCGGAATGCGCAGGCCGGGCTCGGGATCGATCGTCACCCCCCACTCTTTCTCGTAAATGTCCCGTACCGCCTGTCCGGACACGTGCCGGTAGCCTGGCAGTTCATGCGGAAAACTGCCCATATCGCAGGAGCCCTGGACATTGTTCTGACCGCGCAACGGGTTCACGCCCACCCCGCGCCGGCCGATATTCCCTGTCGCCATCGCCAGATTGGCGATCGCCATGACCGAGGTGCTGCCCTGACTGTGCTCCGTGACGCCGAGCCCGTAATAAATCGCCGCGTTGCCTCCGGTGGCGTAAAGCCGAGCCGCACCCCTGATCGACGCGGCTGGCACGCCAGTCACGGTTTCCACAGCCTCCGGGCTGTTCTCCGGCTGCGAAACGAAAGCGGCCCATTGGGCGAATACCTCTGCCTCGCAACGCTCCTGAACGAACGCCGTGTCGACCAGGCCCTCGGTCACGATCACATGCGCCAGAGCGTTCAAAATCGCGACGTTGGTGCCTGGCCGGATCGGTAAGTGATACTCGGCTTCGACGTGCGGCGTGCGTACAAGATCGATCTTGCGCGGATCGATGACGATGAGTTTCGCTCCTTCGCGCAGCCGTTGCTTCATGCGCGAGGCGAACACGGGATGAGCGTCCGTGGGATTGGCCCCCATCACCAGGATCACGTCGGCGTCTTCGACCGAGTCGAAATCCTGCGTGCCCGCCGACGTTCCGAACGTGCTGCCCAAGCCATAGCCGGTCGGCGAGTGGCAGACCCGGGCGCAGGTATCCGTGTTGTTGTTGCCGAACGCGGTGCGCGCCAGTTTTTGCACCAAATACGCTTCTTCATCGGTGCAGCGCGACGACGTGATGACCCCGATCGAGTCTTTTCCATAACTGGCCTGAAGCCGTTTGAATTCCGAGGCGACGCGGCCGATCGCTTCGTCCCAGCTGACTTCGCGCCAGGGATCGGAGGTCTTCTCGCGGATCATCGGTTTGAGGATGCGGTCCGGATGATTGGCGTAACCCCAGGCGAAGCGGCCCTTCACGCAGGAGTGGCCGTGATTCGCCTTGCCGTCTTTCCACGGCACCATGCGCACGACCTGATCGCCGCGCATCTCCGCCTTGAAGTTGCAGCCAACCCCGCAATAGGCGCAGGTGGTGACGACAGAATGTTCCGGCTGCCCCATCTCGACGACGGATTTTTCCATCAGAGTCGCGGTCGGGCATGCCTGCACGCAGGCTCCGCACGACACGCACTCGCTGGTCAGGAACGGCTCGTTCATGCCCGCCGCGACTTTGGAGGCGAAGCCTCGCCCCTCGATCGTCAGCGCGAATGTCCCCTGCACTTCTTCGCAGGCCCGCACGCAGCGCGAGCAAACGATGCATTTCGACGGATCGAAATTAAAGTATGGGTTGGATCCATCGACCCGCGCCGACAGATGATTCTCACCCTCGTACCCGTAACGGACTTCCCGCAGGCCGACCTCGCCGGCGGTATCCTGCAATTCGCAATTGCCGTTGGCGGAACAGGTCAAACAGTCCAGCGGATGATCGGAGATGTACAACTCCATCACGCCGCGCCGCAGCTTCCGCAAATTGTCGGTGTGGGTTCGCACCTTCATGCCCGAAGCGACGGGCGTGGTGCAGGAAGCGGGCGTGCCTGGTCTGCCCTCGATTTCCACGAGACACATGCGGCAACTGCCGAAACTGTTCAGCGAGTCGGTGGCGCAGAGCTTCGGTACCTTGATCCCCGCGTCCATCGAGGCGCGCATGATCGAGGTTCCCTCCGGCACCGTCACCGCGTGACCGTCGATCGTCAGCGTCACCATCGTTTCGGACGAGACAGGTTTCGTTCCGTAGTCGAGTTCCTGGATCAGAGACATCCAAGCTGCTCCTTTCAAGCCGCCGGCGCAAGTCGCGCGCGGCGGAAATCCTCGGGGAAATACTCCAGCGCACTCATCACCGGGTATGGAATGAACCCGCCGAGAGCGCACAGCGAACCAAACTTCATCGTGTGGCAGAGATCGCGGATCAGTTCCAAATTCGCATCGACCGCGATCCCTGCCAGGATCTTGTCGATCGTTTCCGTGCCGCGCACCGAGCCAATCCGGCATGGCGTGCATTTGCCGCAGGATTCGATGGAACAAAACTCCATCGCGAAGCGTGCCTGATGCGCGAGGTCAACGGTATCGTCGAACACCACGATGCCGCCGTGACCGATCAGTCCACCCTTCGCGGTAAACGCCTCATAGTCGAACGGCGTGTCGAACAGCGCCGGGGGGAAATAGGCTCCAAGCGGACCGCCCACCTGCACGGCGCGCACCGGACGGCCAGACAATGTGCCGCCGCCGATGTCGTTGACGATCTCGCCCAACGTCAGGCCGAACCCGGCCTCGTAAAGGCCGCCATATTTCACGTTGCCCGCGAGTTGGATCGGCATCGTACCACGCGAGCGGCCGTAACCAATCGTCTGATAGGCCTCGGCGCCGTCCCGCAAAATAACCGGCACGCTGGCCAGAGTGATGACGTTGTTGATGACGGTCGGTTGACCGAACAAGCCCCGCTGCTCGATGTCGAAGTCCGCGCCCAACAATCCGGCGGCGCGGGCAACGCCCAGTGCCGCGTCGAACGTTGCAATCGCGTGCGGATATTCCGAGCGGGTGTAAACGTAACCCTTCCGCGCGCCGACGGCGAAACCGGCGATCGCCATGCCCTCGATCAGGCAGAACGGGTCGCCCTCCATCAGCATGCGGTCGGCGTAGGTGCCGGAATCGCCCTCGTCGGCGTTGCACACGATGAATTTGCGCTCGCCGGTCGCGTCGGCGACGGTTTTCCATTTGATCCCGGCCGGGAAGCCCGCGCCACCGCGGCCGCGCAGTCCGGATTTGAGAACGGTCTCGACGGTTGCTTCGGGTCCGATTTCGCGTGCACGGGTCAATCCGGAGATCCCGCCATTCGCACGGTAGTCCTCCAGCGACAGCGGATCGATCACACCGCACCGTGCGAAGGTCAACCGCGCCTGTCGGGCCAGGAATGGCAATTGCCCGGGCGGCCCCAGCCGCAGCTTATGCGGGCCACCCGCCAGGAAACCGGAGGCCAAAAGCCCAGGGATGTCGGGTGCGGAAACCGGACCGTAGGCGATGCGGCCGGACGTCGTTTCAACCTCAACCATTGGCTCGAGCCAGAACAGGCCGCGTGAGCCGGTACGCACCACGGTCGCGTGCGACGTCAAAGATTGGGCCACGGCATCGGCGCCAAGCGCCAGCGCGGCGGCGTCGCGAGGGACGAAAACACGGGTCAAGACAACTTCTCCAGCGCCGCCTGGAACCGCACGGGGTCGAGACGGGCCAACGGTTGCCCATCCAACAGAGCCGCCGGACCAATCGCGCACAAGCCCAAACAGAACACCGGCTCAAGCGTCAGGGCTCCATCCGATGTCGTCTCGTGCCAGGCGATATTCAACCGCGAACGCACATGCGCTGCCAGGGATTCGCAACCCAGAGCCTGACAGGCCTCGGCGCGGCAAAGCCGCAGGATATGGCGTCCGGGCGGATCGCGGCGGAATTCGTGATAGAAGCTGACGACGCCATGAACTTCGGCCCGGGTCAGGTTGAGGGCATCGGCCACCAGAGGCACCGCCTCGGCCGGTATGAAACCAAAGACCGACTGCAGGTCATGTAGGATGGGCAACGTCGCACCTTCCTCGCCGGCGTGCGATGCGATGATCCCCTGGGCGCGGTCTTCACTCCATGGTTCGTGGTCAGCCAATCGCTCCTCCCGGCGCGCTTCCGCGGCAACGTGCCCGTATAGCACGCATTTTCCCAGCGACCCAGTCTCCATGGGGAGGGGCGGCATTGCTCTGAACGGCGGACTGGGCGTCAATTCACGCGTCATGGCCGGGCTTGACCCGGCTATCCATCGAGGCACGTGCGGCGATTGATGGCCGGGTCAGGCCCCAAAGGTGCTAAATTAAGGCCGATGCACGCCGCTTCTCTCGTCATGGCCGGGCTTGACCCGGCCATCTGTCGAGGCACGTGCGGCGATTGATGGCCGGGTCAGGCCCGGCCATGACGCGTGGATTGGGGTGCGGGCCTCCTAACTTAGCGCCTACGGGGTCAGGCCCGGCCATGACGGGAGAAGTCGCTGGCCGTGACGCCCCTACCCGGCGTTAGTCGTCGCCGTGGCGTATGATCGCGAGGGCTTTTCGCAGGCGCAGGATCCCGCCGCGGGTCTGACCGTGAACGCACATCCGTTCCCCCTCCTGCGACAGCGTGGCGGCCTCCATGGGCACCGGCGCCGCGGCGGCGCGGGACAACTGGGTGATGCGTTCCATCAAAACGCCGCAATACTCCGGCGTGTCGCTGGTCACGACCGGATCGGACATTTGCCCGTATGCCGGGAGCGTAAGCCCAGGAACGAGTAACAAAGTCTTTCCGAATGAAAGGAACCGATCTCGGATCATGGCCCGAGTCTGCCACGCACGGTCTGTCGCACAGGTGTTGCGCGGATGAAAGTGACGTTAACCATCCGGGTTTTCAGACCAGGCAAGATCCAGCACCGCGTTTAATCCCGGCCGCGCGTCCTCCAATCGCAATACTCCGCCATGCAAATAGGCGACCGCCTGCACCAGCGCGAGGCCGAGACCGGAGCCTGGAGTGCCGCGGGCCGCGTCACCTCGATAGAAACGCTCCGTCGCGCGAAGCCGGTCTTCCTCCGGTATCCCTGGACCTCGATCTGTGACGATGATCCGAATGCGGCGCCCATCGAGCACCGCCGCCAGTTTGACGGTGCCATTCTCGGGCGAGAACTTCACAGCGTTATCGACGAGATTGGCGACAGCTTGCTGGATGAGCGCCGCGTCGCCGTTGATTTCCAACCGTCGTGGGTGCGAAACCTGCAACGCGACACCTTTTTCCTCCGCCACCGCCCCATACAAATCGGCGACTCCTTCCAGAACGGTTACGATATCGACACGCTGGAACGATGCGCGGCGCGATCCGGCCTCGATTTCGGCGATCCGCAGCAGGGCCTGAAACACCGCGACGATGCCGTCGAGGTCGATGGTCGCGCGATCGATCGCGGCATGCAGATCGGCGGACGACACGGCGCCGCGGGCGGCTTCCTCGAGGCGCGCCCGGGCGCGGGTGATCGGCGTGCGCAAATCATGCGCGATCGCGTTCGACACCTGGCGCACGCCATCCATCAGTCGGGTGATGCGATCCAGCATGTCGTTGATGACCTCGGCGAGTTGATCGAACTCGTCGCCGCGGCCCGACACCTTGACCCGTTGCGCGAAGTCGCCGGCGGCGATCGCCGAGGCCGTGGCGGAGACGTTGGCGACGGTGCGCCGGAACAGACTGCGCACGATGATCGCGCCGGCCGTCGCCATCGCGAGGACGATCGCGACAGCCCAGATCAAAGCGTCGGTCAGCAGATTGCCAAGCTGCACCCTGACCTGCACGTCGCGCCCGACCAGCAGATGGTAACCGCCTGGCAGTTCGTAACGAAACACCAGCGCCGATGACCGCATG
>JBEKGV010000431.1:0-4861 GCA_050012615.1 Acetobacteraceae bacterium
GATCTGGTCAATGTAAGCGCCGAGTATCATCGCGCCGAGCGGACGCATGAGGAAGCCTGCGCCGAAAGTCATGAATGTGAGCATGAGGCTGGCGAAATCGCTGCCTGTCGGGAAAAACGCCTTCGAGATGTAGGTCGCGTAAAAACCAAACAGAAAGAAATCGAACATCTCGAGAAAGTTGCCGCTCGTCACGCGCAACACAGTCATCATGCCGTGTCGTGCGGAGCGGGCTGGGGCCGTCGCTGACATATCCTCGCCTCCCAATGCGCGGCGCTATCGGGCCGCTCCGTAAGCGTAAGCAGGAATTCGGAATTCGGCCAGACTTGAAGCGACAACCCTGATCCGCGACGGCGATAGCGCGCCGGGTTGAGCGTCGCTGCCGGCCCGCGCACACTTCGCCACAGATGTCATCCCGAGCTCGCATTTCACCCTTGGCACGTCCGGATGGCACCGCCCGTCTGATGCTGTTCTTCGCGATCGTTTATGCGGTCGAGGGGATCGGCCAGGCCAAATCCGGAATTGTCGGCCAGCCTCTGAGTTATTTTCTGAAACAGGCGAACGGCTGGAGCCCGGTGGAAATCAGCGCTTCGCTCGCGGTGCTGGACGTGCCGTGGGTGATCAAGCCGTTGTATGGCCTGATCTCGGACTTTCTGCCGTTGGCGGGATACCGGCGACGATCGTATCTGCTGCTCGGGAGCATCGCGGCGTCGGCGGCGTTCGCGTGGGTTGGGATGCTCACGGCGCCGGGAGCGATCATTCCCGCGCTGGTCGTGACCGCGATCGCCATGGCGGTGGCGAGCACCGTCTGCGGCGGTTTGCTGGTGGAGAATGGCCAACGACTCAATGCCAGCGATAAGTTCGTCAATCAACAATGGCTGTGGTTCAACGTCGCCGCTGTGATGGCGGCGCTTCTGGGCGGTTGGCTCATCGAGGTGCTGTCGGCCCAGAACGCGCTGCGGGCGGCCGCGTGGATGGCGGCGGCGGCACCGGTCGCCGTCGTGGCATCGTTGGGATTGGTGCACGAGAGCCGAGCCGCGATCGACCGCGCCGGATTTACGCGCGGGCTTGGAGCATTGCTGGCGGCGTTCCGGTCGCGCGACCTGTGGCTGATCGGAGCGTTTTTGTTCTTCTATTATTTCAGCCCAGGATTCGGCACGCCGCTATATTTCGAGCTGACTGATACGTTGAAGTTTTCGCAGGGCTTCATTGGGATCCTGTCCGCTATTAGTTCGGTGGGTTGGATCGCAGGCGCACTACTTTATCGCTTTCTGTTGTGGCGGCTGCCGACACGAAGCTTGCTAAATCTGTCGTTAATCCTCGGAACGGTGGGTACGCTGGCGTATCTCGTAATGGTGGGGCCCATCAGCGCGGTGGCGATCTATTTCTTTTTCGGTATGGCATCAATGGTGGCGAATGTCGCGACCTTGAGCCTCGCCGCTGTGGTCTGTCCAAAGGGCGCTGAGGGGTTCACGTTCGCGGCGTTGATGTCGGTGATCAACCTCGCAAGCCCGCTGTCGGATACAATCGGAGCGGTGCTGTATGAGCATGTGTTCAACAGCCACCTGGCACCACTCCTCGTGGTCTCCGCGGCGTGTACCGCGTTTGTGCTGGTGCTTGTGCCGTTCGTGGAGGGTGCCAAAACTCCCCGGTCATGACCCAGCAGCCGGCAATACTTCACCGAGCCACGATGTCACGTGTTCGATCACCGCGTCCTCTCGTCCATTATAAAAATGGTCGCAGTTTGGAATGATTCGCACATCGCACTGGCCGCCTGAGCGCGCCTTGAACAATTCGGCCGGATAATTCTCCGCACTCTCCTGATCGCCACGAAGATAAAGTACTGGGCATCGCACCTGAGGCGCCAGCTCCAGGATGTCCGGCATTTCGGTCATTCGATCGAGGAAACTCGCCGCTGAAATAACGTACCACCAGCCCGGCATCAGCATCAGTTCGCGACCCCGTCCCTCCGCCACCATCGCCCGCGCCAGGGCCGTGATCGCCTCCAATCGGTCGCCTGCCATCATCCCGGCCCGGCTCGATCGGAGCACGCCATCTTTGCCGCCGCCATGCGCCGACAGCAGAATCATCGCCGGAGTATCGGGGTGCGCCACGACGTGCGGCACGGCCAGCATCCCACCATTGCTGTGACCGATAACCACAGGGGGTGGAAATCCACGTTCGGCCATCCAGCGAGCGGCAAGTCGATTGTCCTCGATCCCCTCATTCGTGACTTGAAACGCGGCGCCCTCGGCGGCACGGCTGTTCCGGATACTGAGGATGTCGTGACCGCGGCGGTTGAACGCCAGGCAGGCATATCCCATCGCGGTCAAAGCGGGCGGCAGGAATCTGGGCGCTCCGACGTAGAAGTTCATGGTATTGCCGTGCAACAGCAGCACGGCGCCAGTGACCGGCCCATCCGGCGAATGCAGCGCTCCGTCGAGCGGAATGGTCTCGGTGGGGATCGAGATCAACTCGGTTCGCATGCTGTCACTCCGCACCGGATTGGACGAATTCTGTGCCTTTCGCGTCCGGTCGTCCCGTGCCTTACTGTGGAGCGGGCTGTCAACCGGAGGGGGTCATGCGAAACGCCGATACTCACAGCAGCATTTGGCGACGCCGAGATGTTCTGCGGACAGGCATGTCGCTTGCCGGCGGGGGAGCGGTCATCACTCTCACCGATCGAGCTTCCGGTGCGATCGCGACCGTCAACATGCAGCTTGGTTGGATCGGCGGCGGCAATCAGATCGGAGAGGTCTCGGCGTTTCAGTTGGGCTACTTTGAGCAGGAAGGTCTGGACTTCAAGATCCAGCCCGGCGGCCCGAATAACGACGGAATCGCGATCGTCGCATCCGGGCGCTATGAGGTGGGTCAGGTTTCCTCCAGCCCGTCCCTGATGCTGGCCGTTTCGCAGGACATCCCGATCAAATGTTTCGCCGTGTCGGCGCAGCAGCATCCCTACGCGTTTTTTTCGCTCAAGCAGAACCCGGTCAGAAGTGCCGCTGATTTTCGCGGCAAGAAGGTGGGGATCCAGGCAACCGGTCTGATCTTGCTGCGGGCACTGCTCGCCAAGAACAACATCGACATGAAGGACGTGCAGGTCGTCATCATCGGATCCGAAATGACGCCGCTGATGACGGGCCAGGTCGATGTCATTACCGGATGGGTGACCAACACCACCGCGCTGAGCGTGATCGGGCCCGATCGTGTCCAGTTCCGGCTATGGGATGCAGGGGTCAAGCTCTATGCCAGTCCATACTATGCGACCACGGAAACCTTGCAGACCAAGCAGGATCTTCTGGTCCGCTTCCTCCGCGCGGCCGCCAAAGGCTGGGCTTTTGCCTATGAAAACCGCGACAAGGCCGTCGAATTGCTGGTCAAAACCTATCCTAATCTTGTCGCCAAGGATGAGCGCGCGGCGGTCGACATCATGCTGGGCGCCACGTTCACCGATGCCACCAAAGCCGGCGGCTTCGGCACGATGGATCCGGCGGTGTGGCAAGACCAAATCTCGCTCTACAGTCAGCTTGGCCAGTTCACCAAACGCACGCCTACCGTCGATGAGGTCATGACTCTCGACATCCTTAATGCCACCGCCGATACCCGCCCGAAGATCGGCTGAGCCACTGCGCATGAACGATGCCGCACCTCTGCGATCGGCTCCCGGGACCATCGCCATCGAGTGCCGAAACGTCAGCGTGCGGTTCTCGAGCGAACGCGGGTCAGTGACGGCACTTAAGGATGTCTCGCTGACGCTTGCCGAGGGCGGTTTCCTGTCGTTGCTGGGCCCCTCCGGCTGCGGCAAGTCGACCCTGCTCCGAGTGATCGCCGATATCGTTCAGCCGGCAGCGGGCGCGGTGAGCGTGTTTGGCCATGCACCGGCGGCGGCTCGCCGCGATCGCCAGATCGGGTTCGTCTTTCAGGACGCCGCTCTGCTGCCGTGGCGCAATGTCATCGACAACGTCCGGCTTCCGCTGCAAGTCGGTGGGCGGCGAAGCCTCGCGGCCGGTTCGATGCGGCCGGAGGATTTGCTGGACCTGGTCGGTTTGTCCGGCTGGGAGAAAGCGCTGCCGCACGAGCTTTCCGGCGGCATGCGCCAGCGGGTCGCGATCGCGCGCGCTTTGCTCGGCGGCCCAAAAATCCTGCTCATGGACGAACCGTTCGGCGCGCTGGATGAAATCACCCGCGACCGGCTGAACGAGGAATTGTTGCGTATCTGGCGCGATACCGGCACGACGATCGTTTTCGTGACTCACAGCATTTACGAGGCTGCGTTCCTCGGGCAACAAGTTCTTATGCTGGCCGCTCGTCCTGGACGAGTTCGCGAGTTGGTGCCTGTCGATGTGCCCGAGCCGCGGCGTCTCGCGATCCGGGAAACACCAGGCTTCGTCGCACTCGCCGCGCATTTGCGCGCGGTGCTGGAGACCTGCTGATGTCGGTGACACTCGCCGGAGCAACGCCGGGCGATGCGGCGGCGGAGAACGATCTCGACGTCATATGGCAGGCAGCCCAACGCCGCCGTCGCCTGCGCCGGCGGGTCATGCCATTGGTGGGCGGCGGGGCGCTTCTGTTCATCTGGTGGGCGCTGATCGCTGTATTCCACGTGCGGCCGTTCATCGCCCCGTCGCCCGAGGTCGTGGCTGTCACGGTTTACCAGAAGTTCGGCATGCTCATGGCGAATTTGTTGCCGACGGCGATCGAGGCGGTGTGCGGGTTTTTGCTCGGCAATCTCTCGGCGATCACCGTCGCCACGGTATTCGTACATCGCAAGACGATGGAGGAGGCGTTCTTTCCAATCGCCGTGCTGGTCAATTCGATCCCGGTGGTGGCCAAGGCGCCTATTCTGATTTTGCTGCTCGGCAAC
>JBEKGV010000432.1:0-4858 GCA_050012615.1 Acetobacteraceae bacterium
GGCGGCAGCATGGATTTGCTCATCGGTTTTCGCGTCGGCACGGCTCCAATCATGTTTGGTTTTCATTGTGATACCTCCGTCGCTCATAAGGTTCCGCCAATCTTGCCGAGATGATCCGAATTCTCTCCCCTCGATAGGTGTATGAGACGAACAGAAGGGCGATTTTCCACCATGCCGATTGTCACGAAGCGATCCTCACCTTCGTCCTGGCCGTCGTCCGCCCACTCGACCGCAAAGGCGTCTTTGAACACTTCGCGCGCCATCTCGAAACTGACATCGTGGAGGCGCCAGTTACGTGCGGCTTTGGCGTCAAACCATTCGAAATCGTCATCCCGCATAAATACTGCGAAGCAGTAGTTTTGTCAACTGCGGCACCTTGATAGGTTCGAACGCGCCTGCAAAATCGTCACCCCAACCCCGCGTTCTTCACGATCTCTCCGCCCTTGAAGATCAACGGCATATGCTTCCCCTGCCCGGTCAGCAGCGACAGGTCCTGTAACGGATCCCCATCGACAACGATCAGATCGGCGAATGCGCCTGGTGCGACGGTGCCTATCTGTCCCTCCATGCGCAGCAGTTTCGCGGCGATCCCGGTCGTTGATGCGATCACTGTCTGCGCCGGCAAAACCCGGCCGCGGATCACGAATTCTTCGGATTGGTGCCGGTGCATCGGGCCCAGGAGATCGGTCCCGAATGCCATCGGCAGACCAGCCGCACGCATGGTCTCCAACGACTCCAGACCGGCGAGCCGCACGACGTCGATCTTAGCGACCGACTCGGCACCGATGCCCAGAGCCTCACCCTCCTCGGCCAGCTTATCGAACGTCACCAGAGTGGGCACCGCGAACGCGCCTTGCGCCGCGGCGAACTTCGCTGTCTCCGACTGGATCAGATTGCAGTGCTCAAGCGAGTGAACGCCGCATTCAACGGCGCGGCGTATCGCCGTATCGGTGTACAGATGCGCCGCGACATAGGTGCCAGCGTCATGGGCCTCCTCGACCGCGGCGGCGATCTCTTCGCGCGAAAAGCCCAGGAAATGGATGGGGTCGGTGGGGGAGGCAACGCCACCGTTGGCCATGATCTTGATGAAGACGGCACCGGCTTTGATCTCCTCGCGCGCCGCGCGGCGGACCTCGGCAACGCCGTCGCACAATCGTCCGAGCGCGCCGAGCCTGGTTTCAAAGACGTTCGGATTGTTGTTGAACCGGCCGCGGAAATCGCAATGGCCGCCGGTCTGGCTCAGCGCCTTGCCGGAAATGATCAACCGCGGCCCCAACACGGTGCCCTCCGACGACGCCACGACCTGGCCATGATCGGCACCGCCCACGTCGCGTACCGTGGTGAAGCCGCGCATCAGCATCTCATGCTGCAGCTTGATGGAGCGTGCCATCACCAGCGAGTCCGGCAGCGTGGCGTTTTGCGCGAGGCTCGCCACGACCGCCACGATATGCACATGACAGTCGATCAGGCCGGGCATCAGGATGCTGCCACGCAAATCGATCACCCGCGCCGAACCGGAGGGCAGCGATCCGGGCGTCACCTCCCGGATACGGTCGCCTTCGATTACGACAGTCATTCGCTCGGTCGGTTCGGGCGAGGTTCCATCGACGATGCGAGCATTGACCAGGTGGGTGAGAGCCACGGGCTTGTGTCCTTCTGTCAGACTTCGGACGCGCGGAGCGGACCTGTTGAGCGCATTTCAAATCGTCCGACAAGCACGGTCACACCAGAAGGCTGATCTCGTCCCTGACGCGCGCAACCACTTCGCTGACGGACGCGGCGACCTCAGTGCTGATGGATGCGCCAGGATCGAAGTTGCCGCCTTCGATCGCATAGGCGATGAGGCGTCTGGGCTGCAGGCCAAGCGCACAGGCGAGACCGACCGCATCGGCGACTCCGAACGCGTGCGTCGACGATAGCGAGACGTCAGTCGGAAGTTGTTGCTCCAACAGATCGATGCGATGGACGCGTCCGGGGCATGACACCAAAGCGGCGGCGTCAACCAGGATGACGGCATCACGGCCGGCCCATTCATCGATCAATGCCAAAGCGTCGCCGGTCCGCTCGACGATCGCGACGCCGGGCGGTACGCATGCGGCGAGTTGCCGCACGACCAGGGGACCAACGCCGTCGTCGCCGCGGTCGGGATTGCCCATGCCGACAACCAGCACTTTCACGTCCGGTGCACCACCAGTTTCAGAAAGTGGCAGGAACAGGAAATGCACGGATCGTAGTTACGGATGGTTTGCTCGCAGCGATCCCGCAACGCGTCGTCCGGCAGATCGAGCGCGCGCGACGCCACGTCGCAAAGGTCTTCCTCTATGCTTAGCTGGTTCTGCGAGGTCGGCGGAACGATGCGGGCATTAACGATGCTGCCGTCATCGGCGATCTCGTAGCGATGGTAGATCAGACCGCGCGGCGCTTCGGTGCAGCCGTGGCCGATGCCGGCACGCGGCACAACCGGTAAGCTCGCCACGTCCGGCCTCTCGTACGCGGCGATCAGGCGCAATGCCTCATCGCAGGCATAAACCAATTCGATCGCGCGCACTGTGATGCTTTGAAACGGATTGCGGCACACCGGCCCCAGCCCTGCCTCGCGTGCCAAAGCCTGAACATCCGGCGGCAGGCGATCGAAATTCAGGTTGTAGCGCGCCATCGGTCCGACCAGATAGCTGCCGCGCCGCTTCAGAACCGATTGCAGCGAGGTCGAATGCGAGACGTGGCGTTCCTCGAATTCGCTGTCGTATTCGGCGATGGCGATGTCGAGCCCGCGATTCGAGACGATGCGGCCTTCGTTGATCGGGTATTCATCCGGGTGGCGGAGCGATACGAACTCGTAGTCGCGTTCGTAGTCGGGGAAGGGAAATCGCGACACCCACCGCAAAGTCTCGACGGCGAGATCGCGTGCACGCTTCAGGTCCTCGGTAATGGGGAAAAATTCGTTCCGATCCGGCACCCGATAGAAGCCGCCAACGCGGACGTTCACCGGATGGATCTCGCGCCCGCCCAGAAGGGTCATCAGAGCGTTGCCGACCTTTTTCAGCGCGAGCCCGCCGCGCACCGCATCGCCGTGCTCAGCCGCCATGCGGATGCCATCCGGAAAACCCAGAAAATCGGGCGCATGCAGCATCACCACGTGCAAAGCATGACTCTCGATCCATTCGCCGCAGTAGATCAGCCGGCGCAGCGCGCGCAGTTGGCCGCCGACCGTGACTCCACATGCATCTTCCATCGCATGGACCGAACTCATTTGATAAGCGATTGGACAAATGCCGCAGATGCGGGCGGTGATATCCGGCACTTCTGTGAAGCCGCGGCCGCGCAGCAACGCCTCGAACAGCCGGGGCGGTTCGAAGATCGTCAGGTGCGCGGAGGTTACGCGCCCGTCGCGAATATGCAGATCGAGCCCGCTCTCGCCTTCGATGCGAGAAATCGCGTCAACGCGGATCCTTCTGGTCGGCATGGGCTTCGCTTTCCTTCCGGAACGGTTCGGCGGCGGCATTAAACGTACTGAACACGCGTTGGATATCGCGTGGCGAGGCACCCAGTTTTCCCCATTCGACAGCGAGAGCCGCGGTGTTGGGCCGATCCATCGGACCGAAGCAGCCATAACAGCCTCGATTATACGCCGGGCAGATCGCTCCGCATCCAGCATGCGTCACTGGGCCGAGACAAGGCGTGCCCTTGACCATCACGCAGTTCGTGCCACGCAGCTTGCATTCGACACAGACGCTGTGTCCCGCGATCCCCGGCTTGCGGCCGGCCAGAAGGGCGGAGATCACTTCCAGCAACTGCGCTTTATTGATCGGACAGCCGCGCAGTTCGAAATCCACCTTCACATGGGCCGAGATCGGGGTCGAGGTCGCGAGTGTCTTGATGAATTTTGGCGTGGCGTAGACGGCGGCGACCATTTCCTCCACGTCCGCGAAGTTCCGCAACGCCTGGATCCCGCCCGCCGTCGCGCAGGCACCAATCGTCATCAGGAACTTCGACTGCCGGCGCACTTTGTGAATGCGCTCCGCGTCGTGGGACGTCGTAATGGATCCTTCCACCAACGAAAGATCGTACGGACCTTTCGCCACGGTGCTCGTAGCCTCGGGGAAATACGCGATCTCCACCGCGTCCGCCACCGCGAGAAGTTCGTCCTCGCAATCCAGCAGCGACAGTTGACAGCCGTCGCAGGAGGCGAATTTCCAGACAGCGAGCCGAGGCTTGCGTTTCTCGGCCATCTCAGATCTCCCGCACGGTGAGGATGTCCGCGATGCGATCATAACGCATAACGGGTCCATCCTTGCAGATGAAACTCGGGCCGAACTGGCAATGGCCGCACAGGCCGATCGCACATTTCATGTTGCGTTCCATCGATACGTGGATTTGGTCCATTCCGAGTCCGGCCTGACGCAGCGCGTCGGCGGTGAACCGCATCATCACCTCCGGCCCGCAGATCATCGCCACGGCGTGGTGCGGATCGAAGCCGGCCCGTGCGATCAACTTCGGCACCACGCCGACATCGCCGCGCCAGTCGGGATCGGCACGATCGACGGTGACCAGAACTTCAAAATCGAGGCGGCGCCGCCACCGCTCCAACTCCCGCCGGTAGAGGATGTCGGGCGGGCTCCGCGTGCCGTACAGCAGGACGACCCGGCCATAACGCGCGCGGTGCGATAGCACGTGATAAATCGCCGGGCGAAGCGGCGCTAACCCAAGTCCGCCCGCCACGAACACAACGTCGTTGCCTTCGGCGGTCTCGGTTGGCCAGGGGGTGCCGTACGGTCCGCGCAAGCCGAGGATCGATCCAGCCCCAAGCTTCGCGATGGCGCCGCTGACCGCGCCGACGTCGCGCACGGTGTGGACGTAG
>JBEKGV010000433.1:0-4853 GCA_050012615.1 Acetobacteraceae bacterium
GGCGAACAGATTGACGCTGGTCGTTATCGTCATGGCCCGGTGCCATTATCGTCATGGCCCTCCACCGACTTGATCGGTGGAGCGTCCGGGCCACCTATCGCGGCCCTGGGCTGGTCCAGGTGGCCCGGACGAGCCGGGCCATGACGGGCGGGGGGTCTGAAAGGCCGTAGGGCAGTCCTTGGCCGCAGTCCTTGGCCATTGATATGAGGAGGCGTTCGTATGTCAGCCACCCTCGATCCGTTGGTGATGGACCTCGTCGAGTTCGTGGCCGCGCAGCCGCGGACCTACGACGAGGTGATCGACGCCTGGCGCACCTCTTGCCCGCGACTGACGGTGTGGGAGGATGCGATCGACCGCGGCCTGATCGCCTGCGGCCGCGGCGAGGACAGGACGCTGATCGTCACCGCGACCCACTCCGGTCTGCGGTTCCTGCGAGATGGCGGGCGGCTGCCTCGAAGCTGATCGACGCCCCCGTGATTGGCATCCCCGCGGTCAGGCCGCCTTTTTCGTATGCAGAAAGCGGGCGAGCACGCTGTCGTGCTCGATCATGTGCTGCCTGAACCAGCCGGACACAAAATCGAAGAACTGACTCGCGTCGATCGGCTCGCCGGCCTGCAGCGCCCGGGAATATCCCTGGAACCGGCTCATGAACGACTCGTGCGCCCGTTGGTGCGACCTCAGTTCCGGGTAGCTGTGGCGCCGCATCGCTTGCTCCTCCTCGGCGAAATGCGGCTCTATCGACTTCGCGACATGTTCGGCCAGGCGTGGCGCATCCTCGCGGCCCTGGCCATCGATCAGACTCGCGAACAGTTTGTTGACCCCGTCGAGGAACGCCCTGTGGTGTTTGTCGATCTCCGGAATTCCAACGTTCCACGCGTCGTCCCACAACAGAACGCGCACCGCCTCCCGGTCCGAGCGAACCTGCTCCAGGAAACGCGACACCTCGGTTCGCAGCGTCTGCGCCTGGGTCGACAATTCGACCGCCGACTCGTTGATCTCGGCCGCCGTCGTACCGGTTTCCCGCGCCGCGAGATCGACCTTGCCGATCCGGGCCGATACTTCATGAGTGCCGGCAGCGGACTGGTCGACGTTGCGCGAGATCTCGGCCGTCGCCAACGATTGGTGTTCCACTGCGGTGGCGATCGCGGCGCTGATGGAACTCATCTGCGACATCACCCGGGTGATCGATGCGATGGCCTTCGCCGCTTCCTCAGTGCCGGACTGTACCGCGCCGATCTTGCTGGCGATCTCCTCCGTTGCCTTGGCGGTCTGGTTCGCGAGGTTCTTCACCTCGCTGGCGACGACCGCGAACCCCTTGCCCGCGTCGCCGGCACGCGCCGCCTCGATCGTCGCATTCAGCGCCAGCAGGTTGGTCTGGCTGGCGACATCGTTGATCAACGCCACGATCGCGCCAATCGCGTTGACCGTTTGTGACAATTTACGCACCAGTTCGGTCGTCTCGGTCGCCTCCTCATCGGCGCGAGTAGCGATCGTGCGAGCGCTCTCGACCTGTTTCGCGATCTCGCTGATCGACGCGCTCAGCTCCTCCGACGCACTCGCCACAGCCTGGGCATTCGCGGCGGCCTGAGCCGAAACGGTCGATACGGAAGCCGCCTCGGTGCTGGTGCGCGCCGCGTTGTCCTCCAGCTGTTTCGATACCGACTGCAATTGCGACGTCGCCGAGCTGACCGACTGAATAATGCCGCCGACCTGGCCCTCGAACCCATCCGCGAGCCGCCGCAACGCCATCCGCCGCTCTGCCTGAGACTCGCGCTTGTGACTTTCCTGTTCGTCTCGCAATCGGTCCACCTCCAGCGCGTTGCGCTTGAAGACGTCCACGGATTTCGCCATGGCGCCGATTTCATCGCCGCGGTCTAGACCGGGAATCTCGATCGTCTTATCGCCGCCGGCGAGAGCGTCCATCGCGGCGGACATGCTGACCACCGGTCCGGCGATACCGCGGCCGATCAACCATGCAACGACCGCCCCGGCCAGCACGCCGCCGATCGACAGGAACAGTACCAGCGTCCTGGTCTGATCCATCGTCGTCATCACGGATTGCTCTTCCTGCTTCTCCTCGGCGATGCCGCTGGCCTTGATCGCCTCGGCTTCCGTTTGCACCTGGTCGCCGATTTTCCGCATCGTGTCGTTGATAAGGCCGTCAATCTCGGCTCCGACCGCATTATTCTGATGATATGCTTCGCGATACGCCGGCACACCCACAAGCAGGTCATCGTAGTTCGCGCGGAACGCCGTTCCCTTGGTCGCGGCGTCCAGCCCTTGCAGTGTCGCGTCGAGCTCGGTGAATGACTTTTCCAACTCCACGGCCGCGGCGGCGTCATGCTGGGCGATCACCTTGGTCGCGTAGAGGCGCGCAAGCATCCACTGGTCAATGCCCTTGTTCGAGACCGTCACCAGGTTGGTGTCGCCGATTTTCTCGCCCTCGGCGATCAGGGCTTCGAAACGCTTCCGCTGCGCGGCACCCAGCGGGGTGAGCGTGGACTGCTGAAGTGCTACCTGTTTGCGCGTCGCCGCCACGACTTTTTCGAAATCGGCGATATAGGTCTCGGCCAGGCCGGCGATGTTCTCGACCCGGCGATGCCGTTCGGGGTTCTTGATTTCGCTCAACCCTTGCTGGAGCAGCGCCCGCAGCGTGACTTGCTCTGCCTTCGCGGCACCCACGTCGGCCTCAGCGTTGGTGAGCGCGTATTCGCGGACGACGCGGCGCAAATTAAGGAAGCTGCGATCGATATCCCGCGCGATGCCGACGACGGTCACGCGTTGGGCGTATGTAGCGACGCCCTCGGACGACGAGCCGAACGCGATACATGCCATGCCGGAGACGACGACGAGGATCGCCAGGACGCAGGCGAAACCAAGACTGACTTTCATGTTGATCTTGCGGTCGGTGAGCAGCGACGTGAACCGGTTACGTTCGCTCATGGTCGGAAGCCTTGGGTGAGAGTATGGATCGGTTGCACGCGGGCATCTGGCGAAGATCAGAGTCGCACGGCGAGGGTTAAAGAAGACTGAACAGCGGCGAGGACAAATCGGGGCCGGCAGCGTTGGTACACGTCATGTGTGGATCGCTCCATAAGCGCTCGATTAAGGTCGATGAGGGAGCGGGACTATCCAATTAACGTCATGGCCCTCCCCCGACTTGATCGGGGGATCGTCCGGGCCATCTGTCCAGGCACGGTGCCGCGAGAGGTCCCCTGGACATGCCGGATGACGGGGCGCTGCAGGCGTAACCTCCGAAACCCGGGAGGCTCAACCCAGCTATCTCCGCGGCACTGGACTGGGAAGAATGGCCGAGGCTGCGCCCTTGCCGGAGCGATGAACCTCACCTAACAACCGGCCCGACATCGGGAAGCCCTGAATGAGAGCAAAAGTCCGTTTACGAATCACGAGCGATGTCAGTACGGCTCCCCCGGGTCCCAGCCGTCGCCACATCGCGCCCGGCTGGCAATGACGATGGGGGAGCATCGGATGCCGGACGGGTCAGACTTCCATCGATCGAGCGCCAAACGAGACTTACCGCCGCGGATGAACGACCGCCTGATCGTCGCTCTCGACGTCGCGACCGTTGACGAGGCGAAAGCAATTATCCAGCAACTCGACGGGGTCGTTTCGTTTTTCAAGATTGGCTATTGGCTCTACATCAAACCTGGCGTTGAAGAGTTATATAATCTGACCACGACCGGCGGACGCAAATTGTTCCTGGACGCGAAGCTGTTCGACGTGCCGGAAACAGTTCGACACGGCATCAAGTCGGTCGCCGAGCGCGGCGCCACCTTCGTCACGGTTCATGGCGACCCCGGCATCATGCAAGCTGCCGTCGAGGCGAAAGCCGGATCGGACCTCAAAATCCTCGCGGTCACGGTCCTGACCAATCTCGATGACGGCGCTTTGCGGGAAATGGGATATGCGTATGGCGCGCGCGATCTGGTGATGCTCCGGGCGAAGCACGCGGTCGAGGCGAAATGCGACGGAATCATCGCGTCGGCCGACGACAACCCGGATCGTATTCGCGAACTGGCTCAGAATGAGCAACTGCTGATCGTAACGCCAGGCATCCGGTTGGCGGGCGGAGACCGCCACGACCAGAGGCGTATCGCCACACCGCGCGAGGCGATACGGAACGGCGCCGACTATCTCGTCGTTGGCCGTCCCATTGTCCGGCACCCTGGGCACCCCGACATGCGGTCGGCCGCTCTGGGCATCATCCAGGAGATGCGAAGCGGCTGGGATGAACGCCAGGCAGCCTTGGGGTTTGACACGAAATAAAAGAATCATGGTGCCCCTGAAAGCGCACCAGGCGGTGTTGGCGTTCACGCGTGCTATCGGCGTTCATCGGCGGTTGACCTTCTTCGGATACTTCCGCCGCGATATGGACCCAGGCAAGAAAGCATCTCAACCGCGGATGAACGCCGATAGCAAACGTGGAGTTGGAGTGAACCCTGAACTGAGACACGGAAATAAGACACACTGTTCGCCAAGGAGAACGAGTGTGCTCAGAAAGAAGCGACGGAGTTTCACTCCAGTGCCATCTGCGCTCATCGGCGTTCATCGGCGGTTAACCTTCTTCCGATACGTCCGCCGCGATATGGCCCCGGGGCAAGAAAGAATCTCAACCGCGGATGGACACCGATGAACGCCGATAGCAAACGTCTCGATGAAATTTCTGAGCGTGTCATCGGATGCGCGTTCACCGTCGCCAATACGCTCGGCGCCGGGTTCCTTGAAAAGGTTTACGAAAATGCCCTGGCGCACGAGTTGACGAAGGCCGGCCTGATGGTCAGGCAGCAAATCGCCATCGCAGTTGAATACGACGGTATCACCGTCGGAACTTA
>JBEKGV010000434.1:0-4853 GCA_050012615.1 Acetobacteraceae bacterium
CCGAACCGGCGGCCTCCCGTTTAACCTTGGCGTTGCCCTTTAAGGGCCGCGCCAACCATCCGCCGTAATTCGGGCAGTGCCTCGGCCTGGAACCACGGGTTCTTCCGCTCCCAGGCGGTGGTGCGCCAGGAGGGATGCGGCAACGGAAAATAGCGCGGCAGATGGTCGCGCCACGCGCGGACCCGGTCTGTCATCGCGCCCTTTCCAAACACATGGACCTGAGCATAGCCGCCGACCAGTAATGTCAGACGGATCTCCGGCATCGTCTCCAATAATCTGCTTTGCCAGAGACCGGCGCATTCGGGTCGCGGCGGGGCGTCGCCTCCGTTCGGCAATCGGCCGGGATAACAAAGCCCCATCGGAACGATCGCGATTCGGCTTTGATCATAGAATTGCTCACGATCCATCATGAGCCAGCCACGCAATCGTTCGCCCGACGGATCGTTCCATGGAATGCCGGTCGCATGCACTTTCGTGCCCGGCGCCTGGCCCATGATCAGCACTCGCGCGGTCGCCGAAATTCGGAAGACTGGCCGAGGACCCAAAGGCAGATGCGCGGCGCAGACCGTGCAGGCGCGCGCCTCGGCGGCGATCGCCTCAACGAGGTCGCGTTCGGCGATGCCCGCTTCAGACAATGATCCCTCGGTGACGCAATTCCTCGATCACCTGCCCGGCCAGTTCCTCGGGCGGCGCTTCCAGAGTCGGTAAGCGGATTTCCGGATCGAGTGGTTCTTCATAAGGCGCGTCGACACCGGTAAAATTCCGGATCTGGCCAGCGTAGGCTTTCTGATATAGTCCTTTCGGATCGCGGCGGGAACATTCTTCGACTGGTGTGTCGACAAAAATCTCCAAAAATTCGTTCTGGTCGACGCAGTCCCGCGCCAGCATGCGTTCATTGCGGTACGGCGAAATGAACGAGACCAGCACGATCATGCCCGCCTCGACGAACAGCTTGGCGACCTCGGCGATGCGGCGAATGTTTTCCACCCGGTCGGCCTCGGTGAACCCCAGATCGCGGTTCAGGCCGTGGCGCACATTGTCGCCGTCCAGCGTCATCGTGTGATGACCAAGCACCAGCAATTGCTTTTCCACGATATTGGCGATGGTGGATTTGCCGGCGCCCGAGAGGCCCGTGAACCACAACACCGCCGGTTTCTGCCGGTTCAGTCTGGCGCGGGCCTGTTTGTCGACGTCCATCCGATGCCAGTGAACATTGCTCAGGTCGGCGCGAATGTCGGTGATCATGCCTGCGCCGACCGTGCCCATGGTGAGGCGGTCGATCAAAATGAAGCCGCCAAGCTCGCGGCTGTCGGCATAAAGTTCGCAGGCCACCGGGTGGGACAGGGAAATGGCGACGCGGCCGATCTCGTTCAGACCGAGCTCTCGGACCCCGACTTCCAGAAGCGTGTCGATATCGAGCCGATTGGTGATGTCGGTAATCGTGCCGATGACGGACTTCGTGCCGAGCATGAACTGATAGGCACGGCCGCGGAAAAGCGGCGTCTCATCCATCCAGACGATCCAGGCATTGATCTGACCGGCGAGGATCGGCGGTGGATCGGCGGCCAGCACGTCGCCACGCGAAATATCGATGTCCCGATCGAGCACCAGCGTGACGGGCTCGCCGGCCCCGGCTGCCTCGAGATCGCCATCCATGGTCGTGATGCGCGCGACCTTGGCCTCGATGCGTGAGGTCGCATTGACCAGTTTGTCGCCAACCCCGATTGCTCCGGACACAATCGTTCCGGCATAGCCGCGGAACGATTGGTCCGGCCGGTTGACGTATTGCACGGGAAAGCGCGACGCGCACCCATCCGCATGAGACGCGGGCTCGGCCTTTTCCAACGCCGCGAGCAACGTTTCGTCACTGTACCAGGGCATCCGCACGCTGGTTCGGGTGACGTTGTCTCCGTCGCGGGCACAAATGGGAATCGCGGTGACCGACAACCCACCCAGTCGTCCCCGCAGATGATCGAAAGCCGTGACAATGCCGTCGAATACCGCCTGATCGAAACCAACCAGGTCCATCTTGTTGACAGCAAGAACAACCGACCGAATGCCTAGCAATGAGGCGATCGCGGCATGGCGCCGGGTCTGATCGAGTAAACCATTGCGCGCGTCGACCAACAGAATCGCGAGGTCGGCGGTCGACGCACCGGTGGCCATGTTACGCGTATACTGCTGGTGACCCGGCGTATCCGCCAAAATGAACCGCCGCCTGGGCGTTTCAAAAAACCTGTAAGCGACGTCGATCGTGACACCTTGTTCTCGTTCCGCTTCCAATCCGTCCACGAGCAGCGCGTAATCGACGCCGCCTTCGACGGTGCCAAAACGAACCGAATCGCGCTCCAACGCGGCCATCACGTCGTCGGGGATGGAACCACACTCGAACAGCAGCCGGCCGATCAGTGTCGATTTGCCGTCGTCAACGCTGCCGCAGGTCAGGACGCGCAGGAGGGACTCCGGCATCAGAAATAACCCTCGCGCTTTTTCCTCTCCATTGACGCGCCTTGTTCCTGATCGATCAGGCGGCCGGCACGCTCCGACATTCGCGTCGTGCGCATTTCCGCGACGATGTCCGCCACGGTGCTCGCGTCCGACTCTACCGCGGCGGATAATGGGTAACAGCCCAATGAGCGAAACCTCACCATTCTCGGAACCGGCCGCTCACCGGGGTCGAGGCGCATCCGCCCGTCATCGGCTACGATGATCTGGCCGTCGCGGACCACCGTTGGGCGGGCAGCGGCGAAATAAAGCGGCACCACGTCGATCGCCTCGGCCTGAATATAAGTCCAGACATCCAGTTCGGTCCAGTTTGATAACGGAAACACGCGCATCGTCTCCCCGGGCGCGAGATTGCCGTTGTACAGGCGCCAGAGTTCCGGACGCTGCCGCCGAGGCTCCCAGGTATGGCCGGGCCCGCGAATGGAAAATATCCGCTCTTTCGCACGGGACCGCTCCTCGTCGCGGCGCGCGCCACCGATCGCAGCGTCATATTTGCCTTCTGTCAACGCCTGTTTCAGCGCGTCGGTCTTCATGATCTGCGTATACGCGCCGCCGTGGTCGAATGGGTTAATGCCTTGCCGCAGGCCATCGGGATTCGTGTGCAGCCGTAGATCCAGGCCCAGACGCTTCGCCGTCGCGTCGCGGAACGTGATCATGTCCCGGAATTTCCACGTCGTATCGATGTGCAGGAGTGGAAAGGGAGGCCTCGCCGGATAAAACGCCTTGCGGGCCAGATGCAGCAGCGCCGAGGAATCTTTGCCGATAGAGTAAAGCAGCACCGGCCGTGCCGCCTGCGCCGCGACTTCGCGCAATATGTAAACGCTCTCGGCTTCCAGTTCTTTCAGGTGCGACGGGCGCGAAATCATACCAGGGGTCCGTGGTTCAGAGTATGGTGCCTGACAGGTCAAGGTTGCTCAATTGTCGCGAGCCGCGGGCCGACCCCGCGCACTGACCATGGTCATGCCGGTGCCGCTACAATCCGCCTCACTGTATAGGTTTCCTCTAACGCTTTCGCGATCGATGCCGCATGGGCCGGATCGCGCGCCTCCACCATGACTTCAAGCTCCGCCGCCTGAACCGATGAAACCGCGTGCAGCCGCTGGTGCGCGACCTCGATGATATTGCCGCCCCGGCTGGCGATCCTGCCGGCGATATCCGCGAGCACGCCCGGCCGGTCGGGAATTTGCAAATGCAACCGAAGCAACCGGCCATCCCGTACCAGAGTGCGTAGCAGAACATCGGAGAGAATGCGCGTGTCGATGTTGCCGCCCGTTATGGGCACGCCGACCTTCTTGCCCCGGAAGAGCTCGGGAAAGGTCAGTAACGCTGCGATCCCGGCTGCGCCCGCACCCTCGGCAACGATTTTGGCACCCTCGATCAACAGCCCGATTGCTTGCTCCAGCGCGCGTTCCGGTACCACCAGCACGTCCGTTACGCGATGACGAACAATCTCGAACGGCACCTCGCCGATATCGCGGACCGCGATCCCCTCGGCGATGGTGGCGCCTCCGACGGAAACCGGCTGTCCGGCGAGGCGTTGTGCCATTGGCGCATAAGTTTCCACCTCGACCCCATAGATCGCGATCCCCGGTTTCAGCGCCAGCGCCGCGATCATACAACCGGCCAGCAACCCGCCGCCGCCGACCGGGATAACCAAGGCGTCAAGGTCGGGAGCATCCGCCAGAAGTTCCAATGCCAGGGTGCCCTGACCGGCGATCACAGCGGGGTCGTCGTAGGGATGGATGAAGACCAACTGTTGCGTCATGGCGAGATGTCGCGCATGCGCGGCGGCTTGCGCCAAAGTCTCCCCGTGAAGGACGACCGTGGCGTCCCAGGCCGCCGTCCGGGTCACTTTGGTTGCCGGAGTGAATTTCGGCATCACGATCGTCGCCGCCACATCCAGCAGCTTCGCGTGCCGCGCCACCGCCTGGGCATGGTTTCCCGCCGACATCGCGATGACGCCGCGGGCCCGCTCATCCTGGCTAAGCAGTGCCAGGCGATTCGCTGCTCCACGCTCCTTGAAGGCGCCGGTGACCTGGAGATTCTCGAGTTTCATCACAACCTCGGCGCCCGTGGCAACCGAGACAGCTTCGCTGGTTATGGCCGGCGTGCGCAAAACCCGCCCGGACAGGCGCTGCGCGGCCGCCTTAACGTCGGCAAGCGTGATCATGCCGACTTCTAGCACGGATGATCATGCCGACTTCTTACAGGTCACAGGAATTTGATGCCGAGGATCTCGTAGGACCGATCGCCGCCCGGTGCCGGCACGGAAACCGAGTCGCCGACTTTCTTCCCGATCAGCGCTTTGGCGAGGGGTGAGGAGATCGACAGACGCGCTTCCTTGATCT
>JBEKGV010000435.1:0-4847 GCA_050012615.1 Acetobacteraceae bacterium
CAACGACCAGCGTCAGCACGGGGACGGCGCCAACCAGAGCAGCCCAATTGAGCGGATGCGGCGCGCGACGCTCCAACCAAAGACCGGCGGCGGCGTGGAACGCGGCGAACAGAGCAGCCGAGACGATCAGCGGTCGGATGATTGCCGACGCCCATGCGCCGGGAAGGAAGGCTTCGACGATGCCCTCGACGGTGATCGTCTCACCCGTGGCGGTCCATGCCGGCAGAGCCCAAAACAACAATGTCAGCAAGCCAAGCAGAGCGGCCAGCCACGGCAGGCGGTCGAGCCTCGGCTCGGTGTAACCTCGCCATACGGCGATCGGCGACATCAGGAACAGCGCGATCAACGGCGCGTTCCCCGATACCTGGGTTTCCAATACCAGACCGGCTGCGCCGATCGCGGCGAACGGCACCCAGGCGAGGCGGCGGCCGATTGGATGGTCGAGCGCGGCACCAGGCAGCAGGAACAGGTTCAGTGCGGCTGCGACCGGCACGAAGGCGGCCGCGGCCCATTCGTCCGGGCTGGTTTGTGCGGCGGCGACGCAAACCCAGATACAGCCCGCGATCGTGGTCGCCCATCCCAGCCAGATCCAGGCGGTGTAGCGTACGACCACCAAGGCCGCGGCGGTCACGAGTGTCAGGTAGACGAACAAGCCGGGGAGCGACGGGTTCTGGGTGGTAACCAGCGCGGGTGTCGCGAAAGCGCCCGCGATCCCGGTGGCGGCGGTGAGCGGGCCGTAGCGCAAGGCAGCGGCCAACGCGATGAGCGACGCCGCGGCCAAACAGGCGAAGGCCAGCAGCGGCGGCAGCAGGCCATAGAACGGACCCGCGCCATAGGCGGCGCCGAACAGGATGGCGGTGCCACCCGCTGCGAGGCCGGCCGGAGCCTGGTCCGTGCGAAATGGACCCGGGATGGATGGCGGTTCGTGACGGGTCAGCCATTCGGCGCTCCCCGTTAGCGCGACGCCAAGGACCGCTGCGAGAGCGCATCGGGCCGCGGGGCCGAGGAGCTCCTGGTCGACGGCGTAGCGGATCAGGAAAACACCCGCCAAGAGCAACGCAGCGGAGCCGAGCCAGACGCCCCAACGGGCGGTGAGCAGAGTTTCAAGATCGCGCGAAGGCGCGGCGGAGGGTGGTGCGGCGGGCTCGGCCGTTGCTTCACGCGCCGGTTGTGGAGTGGGCGCGACCGCCGGCGGGACGACCGCTGCCTCCGGGGCGACCGTTGCCTCCGGGGCGACCGTAGCCGCCGGCCTCGCCCCGAGTTCGGCGACCGCCCGGCGCAGCGACCGCAGTTCGGCGAGGGCGCTGTTGGCCCGGAAAAACCCGATTATGCCGAGCACATAACCGCCGGCCACGAGCAGGACCAGGAGAAAGAGCATTTCCACGAGGAGAGAGGGACCCCAGGGAGCCGCGTCAGGTCAAGCGATTAGCGACTCCGACCTGGGGCGTAGGCCTCCGAGCCCCAGGCGATCGTTCGACGGAGATCGGTCGGACAACCGATGTGTCACGAGCGAACGTGTCGTCACACGGCCCGATGATATCGCGCACGCTTCTCATTGAAGCCGGATCTGGGAGCGAAGACGCAACTCGTGCCCGGATCACGCACCGTTCTTACCACGCCGTCCTCAATCCGATGGCGATCGATCTGATGGAGGTGCTCCTGTTCACGTTGTCCTGGTTATACAGGCCTCCCTGAAATGCGAGCCCTTCTGTTGAATGGGCTCCGCGAGCAGTCGTCCGATCGAAAAACGTTCACCTGATAACGCGTACCGGAAGCCCGCTGACGCCACACACGCCGCGCGCGTTTAGGCCAATCCTGTTTTACTGGCCGCCGAAAGTTTTTTGCAATGTCGCCACGGAGACGTGTGGCCAACTGAGATTCGCGCCCGGCGGATTCCCTGGCGTTATGACCGGGAAGTTCAACAGCACGGTTTGTACGTACTGCAGTTGGAGGAAATCCGTATCCGGTGTTGGACCCTCGATCGTCTCGATCCAAAATGTCGCAAACACGGTCGCGGCGTCCGCGTTTGTCTGAAGGAATGGGATGTTCTCCACGCCGCCGCCAGTCTGAAGGCCCTGCAAAATATCCTTGGGGGGTGGCGGTGTGCCGGTTGTCGGGTTGGGCTGTGCCTGAAGCAGGCTGGCCTGAGTCGCGATATTGATCACCACCATGCTTTTGATGGTTTGGCCCGACAACGCCGCCGTCAGAAGCTTTGTGGGATCCAGTACAATGTCCTGCATGGACACGCCGCGGATCGTGGTCGGCAGGTCGGGTGTTCTGAAGTTGACGGCTGCCGGAGTAACGTTGCTAAGGTCGTACGGCGCGAACCCGGAGAGTGTCCCGGGAACGGGCATAACGCCGCCAACAGCAAAAGGTGACGTATTCGCCGCGGCTACGCTGTCTGGATTGAACGGATTGCCGGTAAATGGATCGAGGCTGATCGCTATGCCTTCCGCGAGCAGGGCATTGCCGTGGGGAATGGTTCCGAGCCGAAACACGCTCTGGGTTGATCCAGGTGGCGTCCCGCTGTCCTGGGACGGCACGTGGACCCACATTCCTGGCTCGATGTGCAACGCACCCCCGGTCACCGTATCGACGATCTTCTGAAGGTAGGTCAAACCGAACAACTGGATATCGTCCACGGCGCTGCCGCGATTTGGTATTGAGGACGATATCGGAATGACACTAAGTGTCTCAAAGGTCTGATTAAGCTCAAGGAACAGAGGAGAACCGCCTTGTCTGTCCGGCCGGGCGATCAGGTTAAAGCCCGTCCCCTCCCATGTTCCAGCCAACTCCGCGAGGAAGCCCAGGTGAGCATCGTCACCGGCCCGTCGTGGGCCTCTACGGATGGTAGGTATGTTTGCCATGGTCTGTCCCCTTAACAAAAGAATTATTTTCCGAAGCGTTGGTTGGTCCGTTCCTCCACTTCCCTATATATATGACGCATATGAAGCAGCGGTTGATCCGGGAAACTCGCGCGGTGGCATCGCTTATCATATTAGGGATTCGCGGTGCAATCAAATATCACAAGTTTCTTACGCTTTCCTGCCGGGCATATCACAGCATCTCTTATGTTTTATGGCGTAGCAATAATGTCATGCGCTCTGACATTGTCGTCAGGCCACCGTTCTCATTGACGGACATCCGCAAAAGAAAGTCGCGTTCGACGGCCCCGCGCGAGGCCTGGACGCGAAAAGGTGGATTTATGGGGCCGCGGCTCCCGGTGGCCAACAAGACCGGTCTTGCTCGATTGCGATGGCACGGCCGGAATTTCGCACGGTCGTCAGCGGGCGCCGCTGTTTGATACCTATCACCTCGGCGGGCGCTCGCCATCGGTTCGCCGTGCGGACACGATTGAGGCCAAGCTCCTCATGGAGGTGGCCGTGCCTCCAATCACGCCGTAACGATCCGCCCGCCGGGCATTGGCGCGGGCACCCCGGTAGTGCCGCGGAAACTCAACGGCAGCCCCCGCGCCACCCGAGCCGCCAGAAACCCGAAACACTGGGCCTCCAGCGCATCGCCATCCCAGCCAACGGTTTCCACTGCCTCGACCGGCACGCCCAGAGCGGCGCGCAGTGCCGTCATGATCGCCGGATTGTGCCTCCCCCCGCCGGTGACCAGCCACCGCAGCGGCGGCGACGGAAACACCGCGGCCGCGACGGATGCAGCGGTAAATGCGACCAGGGTCGCCGCCCCGTCAGCCGCGGTCAGGGCGTCCAGACCACTCACTGCCAGTGCACGCGAAAAATCCAGCCGGTCGAGCGACTTTGGCGCCGGACGCGCGAAGTAGGGATGCGCCATGAGCCGGCCCAGAACGGCCGCGTCCACCGTCCCGGAGAGAGCCAAAGCGCCATGACGATCGAACGCCTGACCCGTATGCCGCGCGACCCAGTCGTCCAGCGGCCCATTTCCCGGACCCGTGTCGAACGCGATCAGTCCCTCGTCCTCACCGGTCCCGCTGGAGGCGATCCTGCTGGGGCCGGTCCCGCTCCAGCCGATCCCCCTGGGACCAATCCCCCTGGGATCAATCCCCCTGGGATCAATCCCCCTGGGCCCGATCCACGTCACGTTGGCGACCCCGCCAACATTCAGCACCGCCAACGGCCGAGGCAGATCGCGCGCCAACGCGGCGTGATAGGCGGGCGCGAACGGCGCACCCTCCCCGCCCGCCGCCACATCGGCGGAGCGAAAATCGTAAGCGACCGGCACCCCGGTCTCGCGCGCCAGATGGGCAGCGTCGCCGACCTGCCAGGTTCGCCGCTGGTCCGGCTGATGCAGGATCGTCTGGCCATGGAAGCCAATCAGGTCGGCCGGCCGCTCCAGAGCCTTTACCGCCCGCACGTGACACTCAGTCAGTCGCGCCACGGCGCTGGCCAGCCCAGGATCGGTTGTCGGCAACTGATGGGCCGTATCGAGAATGGCCCGCAGGTCCCGGCGAAGGCTGTCATCGTACGGAATCGTCAGGCTGGGGCCGACCGACATGATCGTCTCGCCGTCGGTCTCCAGCCAGGCCGCGTCCACGCCATCCAGCGAGGTCCCGCTCATCAATCCGATCGTGCGCGGCATGTTCCTCTCCCGGCCGTCCCCTGGTAATCAGCGGCGATAGCACTCCAGCACGGGTTCCATATCATGACCACCGCCGATTCAGCCGGCGACTTTCTGTCCGAGGCCGCCGCGCGCGGGTTCATCTTCCAGTGCACCGACATCGAGGCGTTGCGCGCCGCGATGCAGGCCGGCCCGATTAGCGCCTATATCGGGTTCGACTGCACGGCGGACAGTTTGCATGTGGGCAACCTGGTCGGGATCATGATTCTCCGGCTGTTGCATAAGCACGGCCATCGCCCGGT
>JBEKGV010000436.1:0-4846 GCA_050012615.1 Acetobacteraceae bacterium
GGTCAGGCAGGCTGGAAGGCGGTGGACGTGCTGGAGGATGGTTCTATCAGCCGTGTCGCCGTGCAACGCTCGGACTTCCGCGGGCTGCTGGGGAGCGGGGGCGTCCCGGCGCTCATTACCGCCTTGCAGCAAAAGGTCGCGACTCTGTCGGGCGGCATGCTTGCATGACAATGTGTGAACTGTGGGCATCGGCGCCACCGCGAGCCCTGGCTACAACGGTAGAGTTCTGTGTCAGGCGCCGCCGTATCGGGTCGATCGTGCGAACCCGGAACCGTCGTGCGGTCGAATAAGACCCCGTCGCCATGAAAGCATAAAATCCGGGTCGTTAACCCAACAATCCTGAACCGGAGGCACTGGCGGATATGCAAAGGTTTTTTGCCGCATTGATGTTCGCCGGTTTGCTTGCGTCGGCACCAACGTTCGCGCAAACCTCCGCAGGCCAAACGCAGCCGGCACAACAGGGCGGCCTCGCGGTAAGCGCGGGCAGCGTTCGCGCCTCCGACGAACATGATACGATCGGCGCGATGGTCGCCAGAGTATCGCCGGCTGTCGTACGCGTTGTTACCGTGCGGCCTTTGACGGTCGCGGAACCCACTCAATCCGGACCGATGGCAGCGGCCGCCTCGACGCCCCGCGGCACGAGTATGGCCCAGGGTTCGGGCTACATCATCGATCCATCAGGGTACATCGGCACCAACAAGCATGTGGTCGACGGCGCCATATCCGTATTCGTCGTGACCGCTGACGGTGTTCGCTACCCGGCCAGGATCGTCGGCATGCCGAAGCAAGCGGACCTCGCCCTGCTGCGGATCGATCCAGGGCGGAAACGGCTGCCATTCGTCTCGTTCGGCGATAGTGAAAAAGTACGAGTGGGCGACAGGGTTGTCGCGATTGGCAGCCCGTTCGGATTCGATAGCACCGCGACTTCCGGCATTGTCAGTGCGCTCAATCGCGATCTCATGGAAAGCCCCTACGACGACTACCTGCAGACCGACGCGGCGATCAATCACGGCAACTCCGGCGGCCCGCTGTTCAATCTCGCGGGCGAGGTTATCGGTATGACCAGTGTCATATACTCGCCTGACCCCGGGTCTTCCGGCGTTGGCTTCGCCCTGCCGTCGAGCTCGCTTGAGTTCGTCTTTGACCGCCTGATGGCCACCGGCAAGATCGGTGCGGGTATGCTGCCAATTCACACGCAGAATGTCAGCTGGATGCTTGAACAGGCACTTGACGTTCCCGACCTTCAGGGCGCGCTCGTTACTACAGTGCAAGATGACGGTGGGGCGATGCTGCAAGGCAAAATCAAGGCCGGCGACGTCATCCGAACGTTCAACGGAGAAAATGTCCTGGATCCGCGCGATATGGCGAGGAAGATCGTGCGTGCGCCGATCGGCAGCGACGCCACGCTTGGAATATACCGAGGCGGCGAGATCCAGACCGTGCACGTGACGATTCAGCCATTGCCGGAAGAAGCTCCCGCTGTCCTCAATAACGATGGGCCGCGAACGACTGGCCTCGAACTGGCATCGGTGCAAGTAGACGGTCGTGCGCCAATCGTGACCGTGGTCTCGGTTGACCCGACCGGTTCCGTCGCCGACAGCGGGATACAGAAAGGCGACATCATCGTGCAGGTTCAGCAGACGCCGGTCACGGAGGCGGATCAGGCCCTGCGCATATTCCGGGCGAGGTCATCGCTGGGGCAGCGCTTCGCGGCCGTCCTTGTCGAACGCGCGAACGAACGCTTTTGGCTGTCGCTCACTGTCCCGGATTGAAACAATCGTCGCGATGGCCAATGCACTCGCTCACCGCGCGATTTTCTTCGACGGCCGGAGCCGCCAGCGTAGCAGTGCGAGGGCACTCCGGCTGGCGGCGCTGTCGGTTGTCATCTTCGCCGCCACACTTCTTATTCAAGCCTATGCCGCCGTCCCGGAATACAGCGCGGTGGTCGTTAAGAGCTACCCACACGACCCCGCGGCCTTCACGGAAGGACTGCTCTACGACAAGGGGCATTTGTATGAAAGCACCGGCCGGAGCGGACAATCCTCAGTACGCGAAGTCAACCTCGAAACCGGACAGGTGTTGCGGGAGATCAACCTTGATCCCCAATATTTCGGTGAGGGTATCGTCATCTGGAAGGATCGATTGATCCAATTGACCTGGAAGAATGAGATCGGCTTTGTGTACGATCTGAAAACCTTCGCCTTGCGTTCGACATTCCATTACCCTGGCGAAGGATGGGCACTGACCCAGGATGGCTCTGATTTGATCATGAGCGATGGGACGAGCGATCTGCGCATTCTCGATCCCGATAATTTCACTGAAAAACGTCGAATTCATGTCACATGCGACGGCATGACATTCCGAAATATTAACGAACTCGAATGGGTCAAGGGCGAGATCTACGCCAACGTCTGGTTGACCAACCTGATCATCCGGATCAACGCCGTGTCGGGTGATGTTACAGGACTGATCGATCTGACTGATCTGGTCACCTCGACGGTCAAGATAACCGGCGATAACGTATTGAACGGCATCGCCTATGACCCGAAGGGCGATCGATTGTTCGTGACCGGCAAACTCTGGCCGAAACTGTATCAGATCAGGCTTGTCCGGCGATCCGTTGACACAAATCTGTGCCGAAGCCTACCGGCGCCGGCTTCCTGAGTAATCGCACCCGCGGAAATACGATCCGTCTTTCCGGGTAGCGGAGGCTGAGGCTTATCGGCGCGACGTTCCCGATGCGGAAATTCATGTTCTTGCTGCGGGTCATGTCGCTCTCGACGACCAGCCGGTGACACCGCACAAGTGAAGCATTGCGAGCGCGGGCATCGCCGCGGGGGTAGCCCATGAAGCCGGTGTACCCGGCCAAATTCAAGTATGATTGTTCCGCCAGTCGCCGATAACCACGGATCCTTCCGGGTCCGGCCGGCACACCCGGCTGGGTGAAGGAATGATCTGCCGCATCGACAGGCACGCCGGACCGACGGTCTGTATCGCGCTGAGAACCGACATGGCGATAACGGGCCGCAGCGCGCGTGACGTAAGATTGCCGCGACTGCTGGCAGCCGCGACGATTTGGTCGAGGCCCATGACATGGATGCACACCATCGACATCGCCTCAAGCGACGCGTGACCGGCTGAGATCCGGGCCGGACCGACGGACCCGTGGGGTTCGGTCATGTCCAACAGCGCCACCACCACGCCTCGGATGGCGGCCATGGCGGCGACAACCGCGTCGAACGACCCGGGATCCGCATGGCCTCCCGGGGCAAGGATAAATGGCCGTCCCGTTTCCTGGGCGACACAGGCCGCCATGGCCCGCCAGTCCCGCTCGGACATACCCGATCTATCGTATTCGCCGCCGCTGACGATCTCGTGCAGACTTCCCTCCGCCTCGTCGATCCGAGCGAGCGCGGTGCGCAGTCGCTGCGCGAGATACGGCATGGCGGCCCGGTCGAGCGCTTGCACCAGCCTGGCTGCCGCCGGCACGAGTGTTTCTTCGAGTTCCATCACGGTCGCGATATGCAAGGTCGTTGTGAACATTCCGGCCAGGGTTTGGCCCAGGTTCACATCTCGGACGGGGTCGATCGGTACGCGACTGCCGATCGTACCGCCCAGAAGCTGGATTGCCCGGTTCGCGAGGACTTCGTTGACGTTCGTATCGAATTCACGACCGGAACCTGATTGCCAGACCGTGAGCGGAAAATGGCCGGCGAGATTGCCGGCGATCAGGTCGTCCGCCGCGCAGCGGAGCGCTTCGACCTTCCACCCCGGCAGGCGGCCAGCCTGTCCATTCACAGTGGCCGCGGCCTTTTTCACGATGCCGTAACAAGAATAGAATCGTTGCGGTAGATGATCGGCCGTCGGCAAGGCGGCCTTCAGCGACCGCTGAGTCGAGGCGCCCCAGTACCGGTCCGCCCTGACCACCGTGAAACTCCGGTCATGTGTTTCCCGCCGCGTCCCAGCTGCATTTATGCCAACCGGCACGTCGCGTAAAAAATAACTACACACCTCATCCGGCCTTTCCGCCGCATCGCCGTTTCGTGAGGATGCCTGTCACCGAACCCGCTACCGCGCTGGGTATCCAGGCCAGCCTTGTTGTCTTTCTGGCCCGCACGCGTTTTTCCAGGTCACACGATCCACCTGCGAACCCCATGGACTTGCTACATCCCCGTAACGGGAAAGATGATCTCCGCGATGGTCCAGCCCGCCGCCCGATCGTAGGCAAGATCCGCTTCCAGCAGTCCGGCGAGGCTGGCGGCCACCCCAAATGTAAGATTGGGCCGTGTGTCGCTGAAGCCGATTCCGCTATCGGCCACACCCAGACACGCGGATTTAGGATTGCGGTGTGTCAGGCACACCTCGATCAGCCCGGCGTCATGTCTCGGGAACGCGTGCAGCAAGGCGTTGCAGAGCAGTTCGCACGCCGCCAGCACGAGCGCGCGTCGTTTGTAGGCCGGCAAAGACACGCGATCAATTTTGGTCTTAAGCGCGATATTGGCCGGACACGCGAACACCACCCCGAGGTCGGTGACAATATCCCGCAGGACCGACGCGCAGGGCATTACCGCGCGTTCAGCACCGCTCTGCAGTTGCCTGAACCGCACCGCCAGGTCGCGGGCGGCGAAATCCTCCAGTTCCGCGGCGATGGGGTTCTGTTTCGTCGATTGGCCGCGGCGTTTTCTCGCGTCGACCAACCGCATAAAGCCAAGTGCCCGATGCACCGCCTCTTCGGTCCAAAGCGGACGCAAAACCTCACATCCGCGATTTTGCGCCGGAATAGCCGAGGCAAGCAGCACGCCGATCAGATCCCCGGCCGCCGGCGATAACCTGTCCGCCAGCAGCG
>JBEKGV010000437.1:0-4846 GCA_050012615.1 Acetobacteraceae bacterium
TGTGGCACCTTTCCGCCGCATGGCCGAAATGCCGCAAATCGGCGACCGCGACGAGATACCGCAGCTCGGAGAGCGTCATCGACTCCTCCTTGGTCCATGGACGGCATCAATGAAACCGATCTATATTATGGATTAGACAAATGGGCAAATGGGTGCAGAGTGGTTTCGTTGACGACGGATCATGAGCTCCGAGATAGGATGCCATGCCGCCGAAAACAGGCGCGACGCAACTCGCACAAAAGCAATAATCGTTGGCGGTGATGAGAATGGGATCAGGTCGCCTGCCGGACGAGGGAGAGAGAGCGATGATATCGCTGGCTGAAATGCCCAAACCAATGCTGCAGCGCGAATGACGGTTTCGTTGCTCGACCAGACATGCATGCCCTGTCGTGGCGGCATCCCTCCGCTTGGCGTAGACGAAGCACGCCTGCTTCTGGAGCAGGCACCAAAATGGACGCTGGCCGACACCGCGGCGGACATTCAACGCACATTCTGGTTTTCGAATTTCCGTCAGTCGCTCGACTTCGTACACGACGTCGGCGAGCTCGCTGAGGCGGAGAGTCACCACCCTGATATTGCTTTTGGGTGGGGATATGCGACGATCACCCTACGAACCAAAAAGATCAAGGGACTGCACCAGAACGACTTCATCATGGCGGCGAAAATAGACCGCCTCGCGCGGCGGGCCGGAGCCCAGGAGAATCGCGTCCAACGACAGCGATCGGCCGAGGCACCGGTGACGAGCGAATAAACGCTGCCCGACCACGATCGTGGTTCGGCATTGGCCAATCCGAGGTAACAGGAGACATAACCATGGCTCACCAAGACGACATCGCTTTGATGGCACACCTGATGCGGCGTGCCGGATTCGGCGCCAGCCGGGACGAACTCGAAACACGCGTCGCCAAAGGATACGACGCGACCGTGGAGGAATTTCTGAATCCCGACAGTCAGCCTCCGGTCGATCCATACACGCTGCTCCGCCACCAGCCGGCGGCGCTGCTGCCGGGCGGCCAGCCGCCGATGGGCAACGTCAATTATATGTACTACCTGGTGAACACGAAGCGCCCGCTGGAAGAGAAGATGGCGCTGTTCTGGCACCACGTGTTCGCGACCGGCAACTCAAAAGTCGACAATTATGATCAGCTGCTGGAACAGATCGATATGTTCCGCAAGGATGGCATGGGTAACTATCGCGACCTGCTGCTGAAGATCGCGAAGAACCCCACGATGATCTTTTGGCTGGACAACAACCAGAACCACGGCACCGCCGTGAACGAGAACTGGGGCCGCGAACTTCTCGAACTGTTCAGCCTCGGCGCCGGCAACTACACCGAGGTCGACGTGCGCGAGTGCTCGCGCGCCTTCACCGGCTGGACCTTCGAAACCAAGATCCCGCGGCTGCCCTACGGGCGCTTCCCCTGGAAGTTCGAGTATCGCCCGGAAGATCACGATGACGGCATAAAGACGTTCCTGGGTCACACCGGCAACTTCAACGGCGAAGACATCATCGACATCATCGTGACGCAGCCGGCCTGCGCGAAGTTCATCTGCCGCCATCTGTACAACTTCTTCGTCGCCGATGAGCCGCAGGTACCCGCGTGGCCAATCGAGCCGCCGCGCAATCCGGAAGCGGTCGCCGAACTCGCCGCCGTGTTCCGGGCGTCGAAGGGCGACATCAAGCCGGTGCTGCGCCACTTGTTCAGCGCCGAGTGGTTCAAGAATGCCCGCTACAAGCACCTGAAGTCGCCGGCCGAGGTCGTGGTCGGCACGCTTCGCCTGGTGGGCGGCTACGAAATCCCGAAGCCGGGCTATGGCGAACTGTCGATGCAGCCTTCGTACATGGGCCAGGATCTGCTCAACCCGCCGTCGGTGGAAGGGTGGCACACTGGCTCCGAGTGGATCAACAGCGGCGCGTTGATGTCCCGCATCAACTTCGTCGCCGAGCAGGTCGGCAACACCCACCTACCCGGCGTGCAGTCCATACTGGGGCGGCTGAAATCCCAGGGCGCGCTGCAGCCGGAACAACTGGTCGACAGCTGCCTCGATCTGTTGGGTCCGGTCCAGGTCGGTTCCGACACCAAGAAGGAGCTGACGGACCAGGCGAAGCAATGGGGCCAGATCAAGTGGGACACGCCGGCGCACGAGCAAGCCGCCGCCAAGCACACCGGCGAACTGCTGCAACTGATCGTGGCGACACGAGAGTATCAATTCGCGTAACTTTAGCACCCTGATGGGTACGGAGGAATAAATATGGCTGCGACTCAAAAAGACCCTGTGATAGTCGTTCTGCAGCTCACGGGCGGCAACGACTACCTCAACACGGTGATCCCGTACAACAACCCGTTGTACAAGGATAACCGGAAGGCAGTTGGGATCGGCGACAACCAGATCCTGCAACTCGACCAGAACTTCGGCTTCCCATCGTATCTCGCGCCGATGAAGAAGTTCTGGGACGAGGGCAATCTCGCCATCATGCACGGCGTGGGTTACCTCGACTCTCCGCGTTCGCACTTCCGCTCCATGGACATCTGGCACACCTGCGAGGCCGACAAAGTCGGAACCGAAGGTTGGCTCGGCCGCGTGGTGCGTGAGTTCGACCCGAAGAAAGAGAACGTCGTCACCTGCGTCAGCATGGGCCCGTCTCTGTTCCGCGCGTTGTCGGTGCAGGGCGTTCCGGTTGCCTGCGTGGCCGGCCCGCTGGAGACCTACGGCTTCCTGCCTGGCATTCAGGAGAAGGCGCAACGCCAGGCGATCCTGGACCGCTTCTCCCGTATGTATACGCCGGAGCCGGGCAGCGGCGTGATGGAGTATCTTGGCACCACGGGCCAGGATTCACTGTTGGGCGCTGACATCCTGAAGGCGGCACCGATCAAGTACAAGTCCGAAGTGAAGTATCCGGACACACCGATCGGCCGGAAACTGAAGGGCATCGCTCAGGTGCATTGCGCCGATCTCGGCACGCGCGTGTTCTACTGCGACTACGGCAGCTTCGACACGCATGCCGGGCAAGGCCCGTTGCACCAAAGCCTGTGGACCGCGGTCAATCAGGCTCTTGAGGCGTTCATGACCGACCTACGGGCGCAGCACCATTCGGACAACGTGATCGTCCTGATGTTCTCGGAGTTCGGCCGGCGCGTGCGCGACAACGGGTCGGGAACCGACCATGGTGCCGCCGGTGCGACGTTCGTGCTCGGCGACAAGGTCAAGGGCGGCCATTACGGTGAGATGCCGTCGCTCGACGCCAGCAAGCTGGTGCAGGGCGACCTCAATCCGAACATGGACTTCCGTGACATCTACTCGACCATTCTCGACAAGTGGCTGCATCTGAATCCGGCGCCGATCGTGAATGGCACCTATGAGCAGCCGTCTTTCCTGAACTAGCCGGCGGCGAAATGCCGCATTCCTGTTCCCTGGGCTTGTTACGCCCAGGGAACAGGGGCGGTTGGTGCGGGATGAGCGAACGACCTTCCGGCGTGCGGGAGGCCGGACCCTAACGTAATGGGAGGGCGCCATGGCGCTTACAACTTTTGTTAAAGGACGTGCTTACGATTGGAGCTATGCCATTGGACGCGGCGCGGCGAACGGAACGGGGTTCAACTATCCGCAAACGATGTGCCTCGGCAACGAAAGCGACCTGTTCGTGGCCAATCGCGGCAACGAGAATAACTTCGGGATGCGGGTGAACCGGATCAAGATGGGTGGTCCCGGAGAGGAAGAGCTGCTCGCCGAGTTCTGCACATACGGTGAAGAAGAAGGGCACGGCGTTTGGCCGTTCGGTGTCGCGGTCGATAAAAACAACAACGTTTACGTTTCGGATGAGTGGAAGAACACCATCTCGGTGTTCGATCCGAGCGGCAAATTCGTGCGCAGCTGGGGAGAAACCGGAAGTGGCCCCGGTCAGTTGAAGGGCCCGGCCGGGATCGTTTGTGAAAGCAACGGCAACCTCATCGTTGTCGACAGCGGCAACGATCGCCTGCAGGTGTTCACCCCGGAAGGCAAGGTTCTCGCTCAGTGTGGCCACAGCGGCAGTGGCGACGGCGAATTCAGCAGGCCGTGGGGGATCACGCTCGACAAGGATAGCAATATCTGGGTCGCCGACTGGAAGAATCACCGGGTTCAGAAATGGTCTCCCGGCGGCAAGTACCTGAAGTCGATCGGCCAATATGGGACGATTCCCGCCGCGCCGAACGCCTTCGCGGTGACCTACCTGGGTCCTTACATTTCCAGCGTACCGGAATCGGAGTATCCGAAAGCCGGCGTGCTCAATCATCCGACAGACGTCGCGGTGGATCCCGATGGCGACATCTACGTCAGCGATTGGGGCAACCATCGGATTTGCATCTTCGATTCCGAGGGCACACCACTGACGCACCTGGTCGGCGACGCGCAGGTGATGTCGAAATGGGGCCAGCAGAGCGTCGACGCGAACCCCGACATGATGAAGGCCTATCGCCGGGTGCACAGCCTTGAGCCGATGTGGCGCTTCTGCTTCCCGACGGCGGTGGACTACAATCCGAAGACGGACGAAATCATCGTCGCCGACAGTCAGAGGAACCGCCTGCAGGTTTACAAGAAGGTCCGCGACTACACGGACTTCCAGGCGAACCTGTAAGGGTTTCCCTCCACCCGTTGCGTCACCGCAACGGGTGGAGGGACCGAGACGGCCGGTTGTAATTAACGGCAAGACCGGCCATCGATCGCCGCACAGTGCCGCGAGAGATCACCGGGTCAAGCCCGGCGATGACGTGGTGTGTGACCGTGCCTCCATGGTGTGTGACCGTGCCTCCATGGTGTGTGACCGTGCCTCCATGGTGTGTGACCGTGCCTCCATGGTGTGTGACCG
>JBEKGV010000438.1:0-4837 GCA_050012615.1 Acetobacteraceae bacterium
GAGAGTGGACCGGCCCGTTCCCCTACCGCGTCTTCCGGACGATTGTCTTCCGGAAGATTTTGACGATGATGACCTTGACTTTTACGTCGAGAATCACAATCATCAGCGGCAGGAAGATGAGATGGTGTTGCATCTCATACCTCCTACAGTTAGCCGGCGGGCCCATTCCCGCCGGCTTTCCTGTTTTGGGACCAAGGTGTGAATGAACCCTTGACGCGGTCCTGAACGTCCACCGCTCCGGCCCAGCCTCAAACCAGCTGTGCCGTAAGTTTCAACCCGGCCCTACACGTGTGGCGGCCACTCGTCGCCCGGGTCTGGTACCCGATCCGGGACCGATGCGAGAACAGCCTGCAAATCCTCGGGCCGCGCATCTCCCGCGCGTCGCCGAAAGAATTCTGACGCTGTTTCCACCGCGCCGACCCTCTGCGCGATCGCGGAGGCAATCCATTGATTGAGCGAAACGCCATCTTCCTTGGCCAGCCGCGCCGCGGCCGCCTTGACGGATGCGGGTAGCTTCAGGGGGTAAGTTGCCTTGCTCATGACTTTATCCTCCTCAACCTCTCGCCAGGCGGCAGAACAATCAATCCAAATCTGGGTGCCGCCATGGCGAAGCCGGCCAAATTATGTGTGACCAGCGCGTCCGCCCGGCCGTTGACCGCGGCGTCGAGTACCATTTCGTCGCCAGGGTCCGATAACCGCGGACGCCATGCGAAACGCACTTCCACCGGTTCCACCAGGGCCGCGAGTGTCGAGAGGGCAACGTCGACGTGGCATGAGCACGCAACGGTAGGCTCCGTCCTCCATGCAGGTTAAGACGGCGCCGCGCGCGCCCTGCGCGAGCGATGGCCAGCTACATCTGTCACCGGGGGTGGGCCGGCCCAGGAGTGGACCGGCCCGTTCCCCTACCGCTTCTTCCGGATGATCGTCTTCCGGAAGATCCTGACTTTGATGATCTTGACTTTTACCTCAAGGATCATGACTATCAGCGGCAGGAAGATGAGATGCTGCTTCATCTCATACCTCCTTCGGCTGGCCGGCGGGACTATTCTCGCCGGCTTTCCTGTTTTGGGGCCAAGGTGTGAATGAACCCTTGACACGGTTCTGAACGTCCATCGTTCCGCCCCAGCCTCAAACCAGCCCCGCGGTCGTGCCTGATCGCATCCAACCCAGCCTGACCGTCGCCATCTCGACGGTCGCGCGGAAATTGATCGCGGTCAGGAAAAACGTGATCAGCCTGCCCCGGGGCGAGCCGGACTTCGATACCCCACGCAACGGTTGAATAATCGTTTTAAGGAGGTATCGGCCCGCGCTTTTTCGTGCGGTTCCAACTCGGCTACGCGGCGCGCCGCATGATAAAGGTTCGGCCGCCGTCCGGGGTAGCGACAAAACCCATGCGCACCAGGCTTGCCAGCACGGAACTGACCTGGGGCAGCGCACGGCGTCCTTGGCGGAAACCGGCGGCGAGCGCCTCGGCACCGATCGGGGCGAGGGACGACGCCAGCGCCGCCATGACCGCGGCGGTTTGCGCGACGTTGTCGGTGGGGAACGATGGTTTGGGGCCGGATGGTTGCTCGGCCGCCGCGCAGCGCATCGCGCCGCCGGTTAATGCCAGCTTGTCTTTGACGGAGCCGAAGCGCGGGATCTGGTAGTCGGGGCGGAGCCAGCGAACCAGGCCTTCCGACTCTTCCCGGGCGCGCTCGGCGTTCAGCGCGACGAGGCGGCCCAGGATTTCGCTGTCGGGCAGATCGGCGGGCCAGCCATAGGCATCGGCGACGGCGATATCCAGTTTGTCGTGATATTCCTTCAGGATCAGCACCAGGCCGTCGTCGAAAATTCGCCGGTCCTCGGTGGTCATGGCGCTGGGCTGCTGACCGGCGCGGAGTTTTTCCAGAACGTTGTAAAGGCCGGTGAGAGTCAGATGCGGTTGCTCGGCCAGCACGCACTTGCGGTGGGCGTCGAGGTCTTCGGCGATGGTGCGGATGCGGTGTTTTTGCAGGTCGTTGGCGGCGGGGAAAGGGAAGGGGTCGAAACATTTCGACTTTGTGTAGCGAGGCCTGTCCTCGAGAGTGCCTCCTTGCGCCATTGTCCATGTCACGTGTGCGTGGGAAGACAGAACGCTTAATATCAACCCGTCATCCGACCCGATCACGACGAGCATGTTATCAGGAAGCACCGATGCGTCGAGGAACTGAAATACTCGATGCTTTGTCGTTTCAACTGTCGCGATATATCGCGGAAGATGTTTAAGTGCGGGCCGCAATTCCTGACGCGGCTTGCCAAACAACCACCAGTCTCGTGCGTAAGCTTCGGCGTCTTTCGTTCCGGAGGCCGCGAATTGAGCCTCGCGAGCCGGCCTCACCGCCGTGGCAACATGCTGGTACACTTCCGGGAATCGATCATGCACCTCCTCGGCTGACAGACCAAATAGGTCGATAACCATCGCTCCGCGCGGCCGGGCTGTCAGATCGCGCCCGTTCCGGTAGTTTCGGATATGCCTCTCCAATCCTAAGCGCCTTCCAAGGCCAAGATGTTGCGCCTCCAACGGGGTCACGATAAATCCCGCGCCGTGTAGCTTTACCCCCGGCGACGATAAACCCTCGTTTGCCAGTAAAGGCCTCGCCTTCGTAACATCCACTCCAACCGTCAGATCTGAATTGATCATCCCGACGATTTCGCTGAACTCGATGAGCGGCGAGTCAGTCTCCAACCCTTCCTCTCGCACGATATCTCGTAACACTCCGACCCGTGTTCCCGCCTCGACGACGGTCATGGCTATCCGCACCGCCGCCGCATCAATCCTGGCCTTGGTCCAGGGATGATCCGGCACGGCCATCACCAATGAAACAGGTTCCTTCGCGGTCAAATGCCGCTCCATCACTCGGCGCTGGAACACCTGGCTAATCGAATTCGTGGTTACCAATCCGAACCGTACCAGCAACGACTTCTTGCGCGTAAGCAACTCGGCGGCATGATCCCACCAGTACATCACGAAGTCGGCTGAGTCGTTCATCCTCGGATGTGCCAACCACAATGCGTGAGTGTGTTCATCGCCAAGCCGAGCGCGGATATCCTTGCCGCCGATAAAGGGAGGATTGCCGACGATGAACTCCGCCTCAGGCCAATCCGGCTGTTGAGGGTTACCGTATATACAGACTTCCGATAACTGACCTTGGTCCCCGCGACGCGTCAGCGGGACACCCTTCGCATCCCGTGCCAAAGTGAGTTCTGCTTTCAAAACCGCATCGAATCTGCCTTGGATATTGTGGAACTCGCGCAATATTGGCTCGCCCGGCATAGTTTTTCATGAAACGATACCACCGTCGCCGCCGCGTCCGCCGCGCGCCCCTCGGCTTTCTGCCGTTCGGCGCTGGCCTGCACCTGGTCCCAGTCGGCACGCAACGGCTCGATCACCGTGGCGACGACCAGCCGCTCCACGTAAGCGCGCGGTGTGTAATGCGCGCCCAGCCGGCGGCGTTCTCTCGGGTCGAGCGCTTGTTCCAGCAACGTGCCGAAGATCGAGGGATCGACATCGCGCCAGTTATGCGACGCAGCCTGCCGCAATTCGCCGATTTCCTCGCGGCCCAGGGGAAGCACGGTGCGGGTTTTGAAGAAGACGCCGTTGAAGCGCCGCACCTTGGTCTCCAGAGCATAGGCGAAGTCACCCTCGTCCATTGCCTTCCATAATTGGCTGACCATCGGCCCGAGCGTGACGGATCCTCCTCGCAACGTTTCAGCAGATCGCGGAACGAGTTCCTGGGCAGCAGCTCGACATCCTCGGCGAACATCGTGAACAGGCAGCGCATGAGGAACATCGCCACTTCCTCGGGGTCGTGGTGCTGTTCCTCCAGCGCCTTGGATACGGCGGCGAGACGTTCCGCGATGGCGCGCGTCACCCGGGCGGTTTTGCGCGCCGGGTCCAGCATCAGCGGATCGGTCCAGATGTGTGCCAACAGCTCCCGGATATCGCCGCGGCGGAGGTCTTCCAGGTAGACCCGAAACGATTGCCGGTCCGGGAATTGCGCGTAATTCTTCCCCTGGCCGGAGAAGTCCGCGTAGACCTCGATCACGTGGCCCACGTCGCAGATCAGGATGAAGGGCGGCCAGCCGTGGTCCACCGGCAGTGCCCGAGCGTAACGTTCCGCCTGCACCCGGGCGTTGCGCATAAGCACGTCCCAGGCGCGGGCGGCGCTACGCGCGCCGAGTCGAGGCTCGGCACGGGGAAACAATTCCGGCTGGGCGGCGATTTCCTTCTTGCCGCCGGGCTGGCGAGACTGCTTGGCCTCCAGCACGAAGCAGCCTTTCTTGTAGAGGTCTATTCGCCCTGTGCCCGCCGCCCCGTCCGGCGCCATTTCCTTCACCGAGCGTTCGAAGACGTAGTCGTTCTCCGCGGTGGTAGCGGAGGCCGGCTGGGGCCGGGCCACGCCGATCGCGTCACACAACTCGGACAGAAACAGCCCGTAATTGGCCCGCTCCTGGCCGCCCTCGCGCCCTTGCCAGCGGGTGATGAAACGCTCGACGGGGTCTGGCGGCGCGTTCATCTCGTGTGTCGGCGGCCTGGCATGAGCATGCAACGGTAGGCTCCGTCGTCCATGCAGGTAAAGACGGCGTCGCGCACCCGCCGTGCGCGAGCGATGGCCAGCCACATCTTTCACCGGGGGTGGGCCGGCCCGCGACTGGACCGGCCCGTTCCCCTACCGCGTCTTCCGGATGATGGTCTTCCGGAAGATCCTGACTTTGATGATCTTGACTTTTACCTCAAGGATCACGACTATCAGCGGCAGGAAGATGAGATGGTGCTTCATCTCATACCTCCTTCGGTTGGCCGGCGGGACTATTC